>CAUSLO010000024.1:0-17622 GCA_963532875.1 uncultured Clostridia bacterium
TTTTTATTAACGTAGTTAATAACTTTTAAATTTCTTGTGTTTTTATTGGAATTTTATGGTGTTAAATCCTAAAGTCGGGATGATAGAAGTTAATTAAATAAACTATAATTTTGTGGTATCATTCATTTATGCAAAGGCGTTTTAATCTGGGACAATTATATATAAGCATGATAGTTTTCTATTTTTGCTTTTCTTTTTTTTCTGAAGGATTATTGCTTTTTGGTAGATTGCCAAGTAAAGTAATGGCAACGTATAAAGTAGCGACTATTATTTTTGTATTATGTATTTTGGCATTTATCGTGCTAAGGACAAAATATATACCAAAGATGGATTTCTATATTTTTATAACAGTTATTGTCCTAAACGTGTTGGCAATATTTGTATCATATAAACGATACAAGTTAATAGAGGCACGTGGAATTGTTGATTTTTGCGTGACGATTTTAAATTGTTTTGTTTTTTATTTTTTTATACGGATAGTTCCAATTTTTAAAACACATATTAATTACAGTTTGATCTGTTTCTATTTTATTGTATTGTGTGCTTGTATATTTAATTTATTTGTATATCATGACGATATATTAAAACTATTTAGTACACAGTACAAGGCATATGATATCAATATCAGGGGGCCTTTTGGAAATAGAAACACTTTCGCTGGATATTTATTTCTTGGCATTGTAGTTGGGAATTTGCTGTTTAAGTTTAAAAAAAAATACAAGTTCCATATTGTAATTTGTAATCTATTTCTGTTGTTTAATTTGCTATTAACATTGTCTCGAACAGCGATATTGGGAACAGTAATATTTTTAGTTATTTTATTTGTTTTTACAAAGGAACTTTCAAGAATGCAAAAAATATTCTTGATATTTTTGGCATTGTTCGGATTAGCCATTGTAAAATCAACTTCGTTGTGGGAATTTGTGCAACAAAAATTAATAAGGAAACAACATGGGAATACAGGAAGAACAAAAATATGGACGACGTCATTACAAATGAATAGCAATATTTTTGAAATTTTATTCGGAGTGGGATATGGAGTTAAGGTATCAAGACTAATGGAGATGATTAGACGTACATCAGAGCACAACACATACTTAGAATTGTACAACTTGGGTGGTGTATTGTTACTAGGATTAATGCTTATTTTTAAGGGCAAAATGTGTATAAAATCTTCCAAACTAAAAAATAAAGAAATGGCAATAAGCCTAATAGCATTCCAGTTATCAGTTTTAGTGGTTATGTTTTTTGAGAGTTATTCTCTGCTAGGTAGTGTAGCGAAGAAACAACTAATTTTTTATCTGTTTGCGTCGCTTCCAATGCTACTAAAAAAACTTGACGAAGCTATGGACAACAATACTTATTATCCAGAGCAAATATTTCAAGTAAATTAAATGGGGCAAATTAATGAGTAAGTTAAAACGATATACTACAGAAGAATTAGAGAGATTAAAAAAAATACAAATTGAAATATTAAAAGAAATCATTAGAATATGTGAAAAACATTCACTGAAGTGGTTTACTGTTGGGGGGACAACGCTCGGGGCAATTAGGCATGCGGGTTTCATACCATGGGATGACGATATTGACATTGGGATGCTTAGGGAAGACTATGATAAGTTTTTGGCAATTGCACCTAAAGAGTTGCTAAACGGTTTTGCCTTAGCACATTATTCTGTTGATAAAAAAGTTCCACATTACTTCGCAAAAGTACGGAAAGATAATACTTTATTCGTTGAAGAGTCTAGTAGAAAAATTAGAATGCATCATGGTATTTTTGTAGATATCTTTCCGCATGATAGAGTTCCAGAGAATGAAGATAAGGCTAAGAGACATCTAAAAAAGATGCTAAGATATAATCGATTGTATATAAACAAATCTACAACAATACCGTTCAATAAAGCGAACAAATTTAAGTATTTTATAAACAGTTGTATTAAAAAAGCAGTGAAAATATTCACTTGTGGGTTCAGTAAGGAATATTTCTATAACAAGTTGGATAAATTTGTTAAGAAGTATAATAATGCTGACACGGAAATGATTTCACAAAGTGGATTTGCTCAATTTATCGCAAAGGAGAGCGATATCTTCCCAACAATAAAAATGAAATTTGAAGATATTGAGGTTCAAGTACCAAACAATTATGATACTATTCTTAAACAGACGTATGGCAATTATATGGAGTTGCCACCAATAGAAAAAAGGTTTAATCATGCACCAAAGCAATTGAAATTTGAGGAGGAAACAGAAAAATGATTATTGGATACACATCGGGAGTATACGATTTGTTTCATATTGGACATTTAAATTTGTTAAAGAATGCGAAGTCAATGTGCGACAAGTTAGTAGTCGGAGTTACTGTAGACGATTTAGTTTTATATAAGGGGAAGAAAGCGGTAATTCCCTTTGAAGATAGAATTGAAATAGTTAGAAATATTAAGAGTGTTGATGCGGTTGTTCCACAATATGATATGGACAAACTTACTGCTTGTAAAAAACTAGGGGCGACTATTCTTTTTGTTGGTGACGATTGGTATGGAACAGATAAATGGGCAGAATATGAAAAAGAGTTTAGTGCAAATGGCATAAAGATAATATATTTTCCATATACGAGAGGAGTGTCATCAACATTAATAAATAACGTATTAATTAAAGAAAGAGAAAAGAAGGAGAGTAAATAAAATGGTAGATAAAAATTACTGTATGAGTTCATATATGGCCTTTAGGTACATTGAAAATGATGATAAAGATTTTTTTAAGGGCATGAAGCATAAAAACAAAAAACTTTTAAAGCCTGAAGAAAGGATATTAGTAAAGACTGCAGAAGACATAGATAGAGAGTGTAAAAAAGCCTTTAAAACTATAGAAAACAAAAAACATGGAATATTATTATCTGGCGGGATGGATTCAGCAATAGTAGCCTCTTATATGCCTGGAAGTAACGCATACACATTTCGTTTTATGAATGGTGAATATCAAAAAGAAGAATTGGCTAATGCAGAATATTATGCAAATACATACAATTTAAAATTGCATTATATTGATATCAGTTGGGACAAAGTGCAAGAACTATTGCCAGTTATAATGAAAAACAAATGTGCTCCAGTTCATTCAATAGAAACGCAAATTTTGCAAGGCTTGTTGGAAGCAAAAAAAGATGGAATGGAAGTTGTTGCAGTTGGAGAAAGTGCAGACTTAGTATTTGGTGGAATGGACGGCTTAATGAAAAAAGATTGGACTTTTGATGAATTTGTAGAAAGATATACTTTCACGGATCCTAAAAAAGTTTTGGTAGAACCAGTCGATATGAGATATCTTTTTGAAAGATATAGGGAAGGGGATAAAATTGATTTCCTTAAATTTTTAGATGAAGTGTTTTCTGTTGAGAGTTCAAGTTCTTATATGAACGCATTTGAAGTAGCAGGATTAGAATATTTTGACCCATATGCAAATTTGATGATGGCTGACCCACTAGATATTGAACGAGTCAGAGCTGGAGAAACAAAGTATTTAATTCGTGAATTATTTAAGATGAAATATCCAGGTAGAAAAATTCCAGAAAAAGTAGCAATGCCTAGACCAGTTGACATTTATTTTAAGAATTGGAGCGGACCTATGAGAAAGGAGTTCAAAAGCAATTTAAATATGGAAGAGTTCACAGGAAATCAAAAATGGCAATTATATTGTTTGGAGGCGTTTTTAAATCAGTTTGATAAATAGTTTATAAGTATACATTTTGAAGTAAACGAAATTAAAGGAGATAAATCATAAAAAAATATAGTTATGTAGCGAAAGCAGAATATAAAGATTTTAGAGTTTATGTACTTGATTTGTTAAAAGAATTAAGCAAATATTTGCGTGGCAAGTATACATTTGTAGTAAATCCAGTAGGAAGCGGAAGTGAAAATGTTATTACGTGGAATGATAATACTAAAAAAGGTTTTGATTTAGATTACAACTTAATATTACAGTCTGGTATAAGCAACAATGCGGGGAAAATTAGGAAAGATTTTTTCAATGCGATGAATGTAATTAGTGCCGACAGTGGTTTTGAAATAATCAACAGAAAGCGTGTTCTGGAAATTAAAGGATTTGATAGAAGATTGGACTGTGAAATCTCTTGCGATATAGCAATTATTGCGGAAACCGATCAAGATAGAATGATTATTGTTTATGATATAAACACAGGACGTTATATTTGGAACGAATTAGAAAACTATCAGGAGTCAAAACTTATGAAGGACTACATAAAAAGTAATAATCTGATGCAAAAATTTAGGGAAGAGTATTTAAAGGTTAAAAACAATAATGCCGATCCTTATAAACATTCGTATATACTTCGCTTAGAAGCCATCAACAACACGTATAATAATTTTATAAATGGAAGATGAAAACAACTTTAAATAAGAGTCAATTGATAGATATGTTTTCATTTGAAAATGAACAAAGAAGACAAGAGGCTGGACATTACTTAGATCTAAAGGGCGACATGTACTATATAAATATGATTAATTTTTTAGAATCTAATAATATTAAAATTAGGGGTAATGAAGGGAAAATTAATTATAGAACTGTTGCAGATTTTTATCGTTATGATAAACGGATTAGGAAAATAGTCTATAAATATATTGGGGCTTTAGAAGAGTACTTTAGAGCATATATTCTTAATAATAATATTGATTTTATTGCAACGTTAAAAAAAAACAAGACTAGATATGATGAATTATTAAAAAGTATAAAAGAATTTGAAAATAAAAATTCAGCAGAACAATTGTTAGATTTTTCTTTTAGAGATACAATCAACGTTATAATTGATAACCAAAGCGAAATTAAACTTTTTTCTAATATCAATGAAGAATATTTAAAAGACAACCTAAATGCAGTTGTGAATTTAAGGAATAAGGTCAACCATTTCAAACAGATTTTAATGTGCAATGATTATAAATCTTGTTATGGATGTTTTGATGATAAAGCGGATTTAAAAAACAATATAATAAATTTAATAAAATTGTTGCCCAGGTGTTTTAGAAAAAAGGCAGTTCAAGAATTGAAGAAAGCAAAAGACGATCTGCCATCAAAAGACACATTGAATAGCATAATTTTAAATATTAGCGAACAAGATATTTATGGAGACAATATGGTTAGAATAGGAATAGTTGGATACGGAAATTTAGGTAAATCTTGTGAAGAAATTGCACATAATGATAAAAGATTTGATTTGGTTGGAATCTTCACAAGAAGAGACCCAGAGGAGATGCGATCAGTTTTTGGAACTGAATTTTATAGTCAAGATAAAATACAAGAATTCAAAGATAAAATAGACGTATTAGTGTTATGCGTTGGTTCAGCAAATGATTTGCGAGATTTAGCAAGTAAAGTAGGAAAAGACTTTTGTACAGTTGATAGTTTTGATAATCATGCTGAAATGAAAGAGCACTTTGAAACAATTAATAAAATCGCAACAGATAACAATAAAGTTGCCCTTATAGGCATCGGATGGGATCCAGGGATATTTTCAATAATGCGTGGGTTATTTGATGGAGTAACTCCACACGACACAATTCATACCTTTTGGGGGGAAGGAGTTTCGCAGGGGCATAGCGAAGCCATAAGAAAGATTGAAGGTGTAAAATACGCAATTCAATATACAGTGCCTAAAAGCAATATAGTTAATAAGATTAAGGATGGGAAGAAAGTTGAGTTAGACAGTAAACAAAAACACATCAGAGAATGTTATGTAGTTTGCGATAAGAAAGATGAAAAGAGAATAGAGAAGGAAATTAAAAATATTCCTAATTATTTTGTGGGATATGAAACGATAGTTAATTTCATAACAGAAGAAGAGTTCTTAGAAAAACACCAAGAAATGCCACATGGAGGTTTGGTAATTAAAAATGCTGAGGTATGTGGTAAGAAAGAGCAGATGGAGTTCGCTTTGAAGTTGGAGAATAATCCAAAGTATACAGCAAGTGTTCTTATGAGTTATGCTATAGCGAATTATAAATTCCAGAAGATACATCATTATGGGGCTAAGACAATCTTAGATGTGCCAATATCATTTTTGCTAGGTGATGATTATATCTCATATATTTAGGTCATGATGAAGTATTTAATATTTGATATGGATGGAACACTCATTGATTCGGGAGAAGGTGTTCTTGAAAGTTTAGCAACAGCAATAGAGTCGTATGATATAGCATATGATAAAAGTAGATTGCCCGAGATGATTGGACCACCATTTGGAGTGGGGTTGAAGAATATATTTGGTATTGACGTCAGTGAATATCCAGAGATTATATCCAGATATAGAAACGCATACAGAACTACTGGATGGGATAAATATAGAGAATATGATGGCATAGTTGAGGTTGTTAAAGAATTAAAAAGAAGAGGATACTCAATTATATTAGGTACATCAAAACCAATTGAATTTGCAGAAAAGATATTAGAAAAAATGGAACTTTTAGAATACTTTGATTTTGTTGGAGCTGCGTTGAGTGATACAGAAAGAGCGACAAAGGAGGAAGTTCTTAAATGGGTTTTAGCAGAACTAGGCATTGGAGATAAAAAAGATCAGATTATTATGATCGGAGATAGGATGTATGACATTCTAGGAGCACGTGAAGTTGGAGTGGAAACAATTGGGGTTGCGTGGGGATATGGTAGCGAAGATGAACTGAAAAAATACGGAGTTAAAAAGATAATTAGAAGACCTAACGAACTTCTTGAAATTTTCAAATGTTTACACTAAAAAACTTAAATGTTACAATTAATACTTGAGGTACAAGATGTCGAAAGAAATAGGTCAATTAAACTCAAAAGAACTTTTCACCATACCAAATTTAATTACGTACTTTAGAATTTTATGTGTGCCGATATTTATTACATTTATGGCACTTGCTGGTGTTAAAAACAAGGAGTTGTTTTTGTATTTAGGACTTGGAACTTTTATCCTAGCAGCAGGTAGCGACTTAGTAGATGGGTACATCGCAAGAAAGTTTAAGATGCAGTCAGGCATTGGAATGGCGATTGATCCACTTGCTGATAAGTTAATGCAAGTATCAATTCTTTTATGTTTATCTCTTTGTACTGGATTAACACCTTTTGGAGAGGCACATTTGGATGCAATTGGTCAACCATATTTCGTGCACTGGATATTTGTTGTTATTGCATTCTTAAAAGAGTTCATAATGTTTTGTGTAGCATTTGGTGTACTGAAGAAAGGAATTGAAGTAAAAGCAAACTGGTTAGGGAAGGTTGCATCACTCACGTTATGTGTTGGAATAATTGTGGCATTTTTTCACGACAAGGTATATTTCGCAGACTGGGGAATAATTAGTTGGGGGCTATTTTTAACGTATTGCTCTGGTATTAATTACGCCATAATAATTGCAAAGAAAGCAAAGCAACTTAAGGAAGGTAAAATTGAAAAGGTTACATCCGAAAGTGTTAGAGAAAAAGACATAGAAATCAACGAGAATAAATAGGTAATATGGAAAAGAAATACAATCAGAGTTTTGAAGGTAAGATATATACAAAATGGTTAGAGAACAAGTGCTTCACTCCAAAGGTGGATGATTCTAAAGAACCATTCACAATTGTAATGCCACCACCAAATATAACTGGTCAGTTACATATGGGGCATGCACTAGATCAGACTATTCAAGATATTTTAATTAGATTTAAAAGAATGCAAGGGTATTCGGCGTTATTCTTACCAGGAACAGACCATGCATCAATCGCTACAGAAGTTAAAATTGTTGATCAGTTAAATAAAGAAGGGATTAAGAAAGAAGACCTAGGAAGAGAAGGTTTTTTGAAAAAGGCTTGGGAATGGAAAGAAAAATATGGTGGAAGAATTGTAGAGCAAATTAAGAGACTTGGTACATCATGCGATTGGACAAGAGAAGCCTTCACAATGGACGAAAATTTATCTAATGCAGTCAAGGACACTTTTGTTAGGTATTACAAAAAAGGACTAATATATCGTGGCAATAGGATAACCAATTGGTGTCCAAGTTGTAAGACGGCACTTTCTGATGCTGAAGTAGAATATAAGGAAGAAGACTCAAATCTTTGGCATTATAAATATTATTTTGAGGATTCTGATGAGTTCCTAGTAATAGCAACAACAAGACCTGAAACTATGCTTGGTGACACGGCGGTTGCTGTTAATCCAAAAGATAGCAGAATGGCTAAGTACATTGGACGTAACTTAAAGTTGCCTTTAACGGATAGAATAATCCCGGTTATAGCCGACGAATATGTGGATATGGAGTTTGGCACTGGAGCAGTTAAAATAACTCCAGCACACGATCCTAATGACTTTGAGATAGGGATTAGACATAACCTACCAACAATTCAAGTAATTGATGAGAATGGCAAGATGAACGAGTTGGCTGGGAAATATGCAGGGCTAACAAGAGAAGAGTGTAGGGAACAAGTTGTAGCAGATCTGGAAGAACAAGGCTACATGGTTAAAATTCAGCCATATGCTCATAATGTAGGACACTGTTATAGATGCCATACATCCGTAGAGTCCCTGATTTCAAAACAGTGGTATGTAAAGATGCAAGAGTTGGCAAAGCCAGCAATCAAGGATGTCAAATCAAAGAAAATAGAATTCACGCCAGCAAGATTTAGCAAAATATATTTTAACTGGATGGAGAATATAAAGGACTGGTGTATTTCACGACAGTTGTGGTGGGGACATAGAATTCCAGCATATTATTGCGATGACTGTGGCAAAATGACAGTCTCTAAGAATGATGTTGTTAAGTGTTCAAAGTGTGGATCAACAAATATCAGACAAGATGAAGATGTGCTAGATACATGGTTCTCATCAGCCTTATGGCCATTTAGTACTTTAGGCTATCCAAAGAAAACAAAAGATCTAAAATACTTTTATCCAACAAATGTTTTAGTTACAGGATATGACATAATATTTTTCTGGGTAGCGAGGATGATATTTAGTGGAATTGAATTAATGGATGAAGTCCCATTCAGTGATGTTTTAATCCACGGAATAGTACGTGATGAGTCTGGAAGAAAGATGTCAAAATCTTTGAATAACGGAATTGACCCACTTGAGATTATAGATGAATATGGAGCAGATGCATTGAGATTCTCACTTTCTACTGGAGTTGCTGCTGGAAACGATATGAGATTCTCAAAGACCAAAATTGAGTCGGCGAGAAATTTTGCAAACAAGTTATGGAACGCATCAAGGTTTGTTTTGATGAATGTAAATGAAGACACGCCAGACGAATTCCCAAAATCATTAAATGCAGTTGATAAGTGGATTTTATGTAAATTAAACACATTGATTCGTGATATGACGATGACATTGAATAAGTTTGAAATTGGTATTGCTGCAAGCAAGATATATGATTTTGTTTGGTCAGAATTCTGTGATTGGTATATTGAAATCTCGAAGCCACTTTTAACAAGTTCAAATGAAAAAGTTAAAGGTCATGCGACGTTTATGTTGAGATACATACTGATTAACATATTGAAGTTGTTGCATCCATTTATGCCATTCATTACCGAAGAAATATATTCAATGATATATCCAGATAAAATATTGATGATGCAAGAATGGCCAGAATTCCAAAGAAGATTCTCATATAAAAATGAATTAAAGATTTTTGAGTCAATGAAGGAATTAATTGTTTCCATTAGAAACCTAAGAAACAGTATGGGTATAGTACCAAGTAAAAAAGTTGAAGGATATGTTCTAAAAGATAAAGAAAAAGAAATTAAAGTTATCTTGCCATTCTTGGATAAATTGGCAGGAGTTGAAAAAATTTCTTTCATTGAATCAACTGATGAAATTGGACAAGAGTATAACATAGCGATATCACCTAACCTTGAAATATATATACCTTTAAGTTCTTTAGTTGATAAAGAAAAAATGTATGAAAAGTTGCAAAAGGAAATGGACAATGTGCAAAAAGACATTTCAAGACTTGAAACATTGCTAGGTAATAAGAATTTCACAAGCAAAGCACCTTTGAAATTAATTGAGCAAGAACAAGAAAAACTAGCAGGACAAAAGGATAGATTGGTGAAATTGCAAGAGAAGATGCAAGTATTGAATAAATAGGGGTAGTATGGAATTTAAACACAGCCTTTCAATTATGTTTTCTCATAGCGGATATATCCTAAAGATATTTTCGTGGTATTTGATTGCCCTATTAATAACTATTGGAATAGCGACAGGTGTTTTCTTTGGAGTTGCAAAAAAAATTGATGTTAATCCACAGCAAGAAATTCAGATGGTAACTCAAAAGGTGGACGATCTTGCGAAAGGCAAAACAAGCATAAGGGAATTCCGTATACAAATAAGAGACCATGCAAAAGAGGAAGTTCAGAAAATTTCAAAGAATCCAAAACATTTTGCAATTTTTATTTTTTCAGCAATGTTTATTTATATAATTTATACGTTTTTGACAGGATTGGCATTTTATCCTATTTCAGAGATATCCGACAAACTGATGTCATCCAATTTAAAATCGGGATTTTATGGAACATTAATATCTAATTTTGGTCGAAGTGCGGCATACTCTATATGTAAGGTTACGATCTCGTTGCCATTGGATTTGTTGATCTTTACTGTAATGGGCTCAATATTTGTTGGCTTATATAAAGCAGTTAAGCTATTTGCGATACCGCTAACATCAGTAATATGGTTGGCAGTTGCAACTGTACGAAGTCTTGTATTCGCAGGCTGGTTACCAAGATGGATTCACCATCCAGAAGAAAACCCATATATAGCATTTGCTAGAGGATTAAAGTATTCTCTTAAAAATTATAGACATTACTTTAAGGCATATTTGACGGCATCTATATTTATTTATTTAATTTCAACAGGTGCAGGACTTGCAAGTTTTGGTTTGGCGATATTGATTTTACCAGGGCTATATTATTACTTATTCCGTCTAATTGATTTGGTTGGATATTATAAACAAAAAGGAATGAGTTTTTATACAGATCCAAGCAACGTAGTTAATACATTAGACTATGGATATAGAATGCAAGATGTAGATAAAAAATCAATGCAACATATAAGTGAACAAGATTTAAAAGAATTGAAAGAGTCTAAAATAGGGCAAGAGACAAACGAAAAGGTTGACGAAGAGTAAGGAAGACAAACAAGTTAGAGTAAAACTAAATAACGGAGAAATTATAATTTATTCGTTGCTTATTCCATTCATGTCTTTGATTATAATCGTACTTGCCCTAGCACTTGCAAAGGTCATAAAGGTAGATATGCATATTGCAATTCTGATTCTAGGCATGATTTTTCCAATAGTTCTAATAGTTTTGGCGATACTTAAATTTACAAACTGCAAATATATATTTAAAGACAAATACTTAATGCAAGTAGATGCATTTATAACGTATAAAGTTGAATATTCAACAGTTAAGGCAATCATTGAAGATAAAGAAAAAAACCGCATTTACGTTAAATACATAACTAACAAAAACGAAGAAGCCACGATGTGGTTAAGAATTGATCCGAAGCACATAACAACAGTGATTGGTTGGTTTATTGAAAAATGCGACAGCCTAGACTTAGAAGAAATAGATAAAAAGGTGTCTGAATGAACTTTAAGCCATTTGATGAAGAAGCAAAATACTTAATTGATGAGTACACAAGAAACAATGGATACAAGGGTAGCGATTATTCTTGGAATGCTTTTTTAAGTTGGTTTAGCGATATTGAATATGCCCATGAAGATAATGTTTTATATATAAGAATTTTAGATGGTGGAATATTTAAGTACATATTGCCTTTATATAACAAGTCTCTTGACATTGAAAAGGCACTTGATAAGTTGCCACCACGTAGCATTCTAGCGTTCGTTACAAAGCCAAGAAAGGAAGAATTAGCACATTTATATGATAGTTATAAAAATAGAGATTGGGCGGAGTATATATATGCGTCTGAGGAATTTATATCTCTAAAAGAAAACAAGTGGCGAAAGAAACGCCAATTTAGGGATAAGTTCCTTAGAGAATATTCAAATCAATATACAATTGAAAAATACAAGAAAGAAGATAAGGGCGATGTCTTCAAATTAGAAGAAGAATGGGCACTAGGTCAAGAAGTCCCAAGAGAGAAGAAAACAACAATTGCAAAGGAAGAAAGTCTATTAAACCAATGGCTCGAAGAAAGTTTAAAGGGAAATTTAACTTGTGATGTCTTGAGAATTAATGGCGATCTAGCTGGTTGTGCAATTGGGGAAATAATGTCAAGTGGTAATGCGGTACAAATGTATGAAAAAGCCAATATACGCTACACAGGTGTATATACATTTCTTGCCAATCAATTTGCAGAAAGAAATTTCTCAGGATGTCGCTATATCAATAGGCAAGAAGATTTAGGTATAGAAGGTTTAAAAAAATCAAAATTAAGTTACAACCCTAAAGTTATACTTGAAAAATATATTTTGATGCCTAAGGACATGATTCAAAAGGAAGATGGGAAAGCAGAACGAGATAAAATAAAAGAATACTTGGATAAGGTATCAGAACCAGTGGATTATGATGAGAAGAAATTAAGTATTCGCAAATTGGAAGCAGAAGATTTCAATATGGTAATGGCGTTTCTAAAATACGGCATTAAAAGTTTAGAAGATAAAAGATGGTTTATGAATTACACAGACGACGAACTGGCATCTGCGTTATCAAAAGGAAACTTCCAGGGAGCATTCGTCGGAGATAAACTAGTATCTACGGCATGTATTGATTTTGACACTCAATATGGCGATACCATGAAGAAAATATGTAACGATAAAAGTGATAAGCAATATTATGAGTTATCAGGTATTATGACACATAAAAATTGCCAAGGGCGTGGATTAAGTAAACAACTTGTATCAAAGTTGGTAGAGTATGCAAAAAAGCAAATGGAAGGCTGCGTTTTATGTGCGGTGGTACAGTATGATAACGAACCATCTTTGAAGAACTTAAAACAACATGGATTTGTTGAATCTGGCGAAAAGAAATATCAAGAATACAATTTTAAATATTTAACTTTAGAAGTTTAAAACTGCAATTAAATCCTTTTTAATATCAGAATAATCAGAAATTAACCTATCTTTGTATTTTATAAGTAGTTTCAAAACATCTTGCGATATTACTTCCCCAGGCAACAGAATAGGCTTAAATGGGGGATATAGGGATATAAATCCTTTTGATACTTTACCGACCGCATCATCAAGCGACACGAGAACATATGGAATGTCTTTATTTCGTCCTATATTGAACGGTTTAGACTTATGGATAAATATATCGTCCACAACCACATCGGCATTCTTTGACAGTTTAGAGTCGATTTTACGTAGGCTTTTGACCAAAAGAGAGAAGTCTCTTGCTTTGTTCAGAGGCGTTGAAATCAAAACGACAGAAGTTTCATCTGGCATCTCGCACTCAATTCCCGATTTGATTAGAGAGTCAAATAATTCATATCCTGCAATGTTACAACCTTTGGTTGATATTATTAGTCTTGTAGGATCGTCTGTTTCATCTATATTTAGATATTCTAATCCGTTAGATTTGCTACAAGCCTTTTTAATATAGATAAGCAACTTTTCATAAATATTTTTTCTGCTCATAAATTCGATACAAGAAGCGATACTGGCTAATACCAAATATGATGGACTACTTGTTTGATATGTCTTTAAGTATTTTTCTATTTTATTTAAATCAATACTTTTGTTGTATATATTTAAAATTGCTGCAGAAGTTAGGGCGGGTAGGGTTTTGTGTAGGCTAGTTATTGATACGTCTGAGTGATGTTGCAGAAAACGATCATCTATCCTTTGTTTATGTAAATGTGCCCCATGTGCGTAGTCGACTATAAGGAGAGTATTGTTTTCTTTACATACTTCATGTAATGATTTTAAATCTTTGCAAACACCGTAATATGATGGGCTAGTTACAATTAATGCTGAATACTTATTTTTTAGCATATTGGATAACGCTGACAAGTCATCAGGCAAATATTCAAAAGTTAGGTTATTTATTTCGCATCCGTTATATACAGACATATGTGAGTCTCTATCAATTAATACCTTAGAGTTTGATGGAAGATATGATAGGGCAGTCAGTATGCCAGACGTGCTTCCGTTTATTAGCGGGTATGATGCGAAACTTCGATATTCCTTTTGAATTTTTTCTTGCAACTCTTTGATAATGGTCTTTGGGTTGTGCAAATTGTCATGATTGTGTGTTTCGGTTGTATCGTATTTGCCAATTTTCCTATTTAAAAACTTTATCTTTCTTAGGTTATTCTTATGACCTGGCATATGAAAAGATACTGGACAATTTTTATTTAGTTCTTTCTCAAAGTAGTTCATGTATGTAATTATAAAAAAAATATTATATTGAATCTATTAAATCCCTAGACAGTCATATATAATTAAAGAAAACGGAGAAAAGTATGAAATCTGATATTGAAATTGCACAAAGTGCAAAACTTGTACCTATTAAGAAAATTGCTAAGAAAATGGGATACAGTGCCAAAGATGTTGCAATGTATGGCGAATACATTTGTAAGGTTAAAACAACGGAAGGGAAAGTAAAGGGTAAGTTAATTTTAGTAACGGCAATGAACCCAACACCTTTTGGGGAAGGGAAGACGACTATAGCGATTGGCTTAGCAGATGCATTAAATAGTTTGAAAAAGTCAACAGCACTTGCCTTGCGAGAACCATCGTTAGGACCAGTATTCGGAATTAAAGGTGGAGCATGTGGTGGTGGATATTCGCAAGTATTGCCAATGGAAGAAATCAACCTACATTTCACAGGAGATTTTCACGCCATTACTTCAGCAAACAACTTATTGTCAGCAATGATAGATAACCACATATTTCAAGGTAATGAGTTGAAAATAAAAGAAGTAATATTCTCACGTTGTTTAGATGTAAATGATAGAGCATTAAGAAGAGTAATCATTAAGCAGAGCGAAGAGATAAGCAGAAGCGAAAATTTCACAATAACCGCCGCCAGCGAGATTATGGCAATCCTTGCTCTATCTACATCCTTTGCAGATTTAAAGGAGAGATTAGGAAATATACTAATAGCATATGATGAGAATGGCAATAAGGTTTTTGCAAGGGATATTAAAGCACAAGAGGCAATGGCAATTTTATTAAAGCAAGCCATCAACCCAAATCTTGTCCAAACAATATATGGAACACCTGCGTATATACATTGTGGACCGTTCGCAAATATAGCCCATGGATGCAATAGCATAATTGCTACAAAAGAGGCGTTATCACATGCGGATTATGTGGTTACCGAATCAGGATTTGGTTCAGAACTTGGGGGAGAAAAGTTCCTAGATATAAAGTGTAGAGAACTGGGAGTTTCACCAGATGCTGTAGTTATAGTAGTTACAATCAGAGGAATTAAACATAACGGCGATGGAGACTTAGGAAGAGGCTTTGTCAACGTCGAAAGACATATCAAAAACATGAAGAGATTTGGAATGAATGTTGTTGTTGCAATTAATCAATTCCCAACAGACACTCAAGAAGAGATAAATAAAGTTGCCGAGTTATGCAAAGAATATGGGGTTGAGTGTGAGACATCGACGGCATTCAGTGATGGACCAAAAGGAGCAACAAATCTTGCAAAAGCAGTTTTATCCAGCATGGGCACGAACACAATTAAATATGCATATGAATTGCAAGATGATGTCAAAATAAAAATTGAGAAAATTGCAAAGTACATATATGGAGCAAGCAACGTAAGATATACCCCAGAGGCAGAGGCAAAATTAAAAAAGATTGAAAACAAAAATCAATATGTATGTATTGCCAAAACTCAGTATTCATTTAGTCATGATAGCAAGATGCTTGGAGCACCAAGTGGATACACTTTTGAGGTCAGCGATATAATAGAAAAAACAGGGTCGAAATTCATAGTAGTCCTAGCAGGGAAGATGTTGTTGATGCCAGGTTTGCCAAAAGTTCCAAACGCAGAAAAAATGACAATTGATAACAAGACTCTCGAAGTAACAGGGCTCATGTAAAAAAGTGAGAATTGACACAAAATTTTAAAAAGTATAATGTATTAACAGCGAGGTAGAAGATGAAAATAGTTACAGTAAACACAAAAAATTTAGAACAAACAAAAGCAACAGGCGGATGCGGAGAATGCCAAACATCATGCCAATCAGCATGTAAAACATCATGCGGTGTTGCAAATCAAAAGTGCGAAAATAAATAATCTTTAAATGCACCATTTTAAATTTAACGATTTAACACTTGTAGTTGATCCTGCAAGTGCTTCCGTTCATATTGTTGACGATGTTTCCTTATATATAATTCAACGCTTCCAAGAAGAGGGTAAAGATGAATTAATCAAGGGAACCAAAGTAAAATATCCAGATGAAACAATAGAGGATATTGAACTAGGATATGAACAAATAAATCAATTAGTTAAGAATCATCAGTTATATACCAAAGACTTAATTGTTGATGTCAACAGTATTTTAAAAAAATCAAAGACGATAAAGGCAATGTGTTTAAACGTTGCAACAACATGTAATTTGAATTGTAGTTATTGTTTTGCAAAGGCTAGCAAGTATCATGGGAAGGAAGCAATCATGACATTTGATGTTGCCAAGAGAGCGATAGATTTTCTAATTGAAAATTCAGAAGGTAGAAGAAATCTAGAGGTTGATTTCTTTGGAGGAGAGCCACTTTTAAATTGGGAAGTCTGTAAAAGAACAATTGAGTATGCGAGACAAATTGAAAAAGAGAAAGGGAAAAATTTCAGATTCACATTAACAACCAATGGCGTTTTAATTAATGACGAAATAATTGACTATGTCAATAAGGAGTGCGACAACGTAGTTTTAAGCCTAGACGGACGTAAGCACATCCATGACCACTTTAGAAAATCTGTTACAAATAAAGGGAGTTATGATCAAGTTGTAAAGAACTTCAAAAGATTAGTTGATAAGCGAAATCATGAAAAATATTACATAAGGGGTACATACACGGCACTAAATGTGGATTTTTATGAAGATATTAAGCATATGCTAGACCTAGGGTTAAGAGAATTAAGTCTCGAACCAGTTGTTACAGACGACAATTGCGAATACGGTCTGAATGAAGAACATTATGAAAAAATCTGCGAAGAATACGACAAACTAGCAAATGCAATGATTGAAGCAGAGCGTGAAAAGAAACCATTCACTTTCTATCACTACATCCTAGATCTACAGCACGGACCTTGTATATATAAAAGGACATTGGGATGCGGAGCAGGATTTGAATACGTTGCAGTAACACCAAATGGGGACTTATATCCATGCCATCAGTTTCTTGAGGATAAAGAATACAAATTGGGGAACGTATACACTGGCATAGAAAGAAAAGATATAACAGAAAAATTTAAGCACACCACGATATATTCAAAAGAAGAGTGCAAGAAGTGTTGGGCACGAATGTTTTGCTCTGGCGGTTGTATGGCAAATGCATTTCATAAGACAGGTGATATAAATGGTGTATACGATTTTGGATGTAAAGTTTTTAAGAAAAGACTAGAGTGTGCAATAGGGATTCAAGTAGCTAAATTATTAGATTAATTACCTGATTTTAA
>CAUSLO010000025.1:0-17377 GCA_963532875.1 uncultured Clostridia bacterium
TTAAACCACATGCTCCGCTGCTTGTGCGGGTCCCCGTCAATTCCTTTGAGTTTTAATCTTGCGATCGTACTCCCCAGGCGGGATACTTATTGCGTTAGCTGCGACACAGAAGGAGTGAATACCTCCTGCATCTAGTATCCATCGTTTACGGCGTGGACTACCAGGGTATCTAATCCTGTTTGCTCCCCACGCTTTCGTGCCTCAGTGTCAGTTATAGTCCAGAAAGCCGCCTTCGCCACTGATGTTCTTCAATATATCTACGCATTCCACCGCTACACATTGAATTCCGCTTTCCTCTACTACACTCAAGCCTAACAGTTTTAGAAGCAGCACCCGAGTTAAGCCCTGGGTATTACACTTCTAACTTATTAAACCACCTACGCACCCTTTACGCCCAGTCATTCCGGACAACGCTCGCCCCCTACGTATTACCGCGGCTGCTGGCACGTAGTTAGCCGGGGCTTATTCCCTAGGTACCGTCATTTTGTTCGTTCCTAGGAAAAGAGCTTTACAATCAACGACCTTCATCGCTCACGCGGCATTGCTGGGTCAGAGTTGCCTCCATTGCCCAATATTCCCCACTGCTGCCTCCCGTAGGAGTCTGGACCGTGTTTCAGTTCCAATGTGGCCGATCAGCCTCTCAGCTCGGCTACCCATCGTCGCCTTGGTGAGCTGTTATCTCACCAACTAGCTAATGGGATATGAGTCCATCTCTATCCGATAAATCTTTTACCCCTGCACCATGCGGTGCTGTGGTCTTATACCGTATTAGCACTTGTTTCCAAATGTTATCCCGTAGATAAAGGCAGGTTACTCATACATTACTCACCCGTTCGCCACTAGCTTTCATCCCGAAGGAATCAGCCCGTTCGACTTGCATGTGTTAAGCATGCCGCCAGCGTTCGTCCTGAGCCAGGATCAAACTCTTAAGTTTAATCTTGACTTAATTGCGTTCAAAGGTTATTTAGACGCATTAATGTTCTGTTTAATTCTCATTAATTCGCTTTTCCAAATTTGTTCAATTTTCAAGGTTCTTGCTACCCTCAAAAAAGATAGCCTTTTGATAGTAACACAGCACTCAAATTGTGTCAAAGAAAAATATAAAAATTGTTAATTTTTTAGAAAAATTGCACTCCTTCCCTTGTTTTTTACACTTTTTTATAAATTTTTAAGTATTTTCTGTTAAGTTTATTCGTTTTTTATCTGTTTTTTGTTATTTTTTACGCTTTTTCTCGGTTATATGCAATATCAATTACTCCGCCGCCTAAACACTTCTTTCCGTCATATATTACTGCATATTGTCCTTCTGCAATTGCCCTCTGCTTGTCTTTGAACTCAATGATTGCTTTGTGGTTTTCAAGTCTGAGATTTGCTTCTTGCAACTCTTGTCTGTGTTTGTATCTTACTAAAACATTCCCCTCATATATTTCTTTATTAATATAATGAAATTCATTACATTCTAACGTATCTTTATATAGCAATTCGCTTTCACTTTGAGAGACTATCAATACATTGTTTTGTACGTCCTTCCCAACAACAAACCACTTGTCGCCGTTGCCGTCTTTTTTACCTCCGATTCCTAAGCCTTTACGTTGCCCTAGGGTATAGAAAAAAACACCGTTATGCTCTCCTACCGTCTCACCGCTTAACGCAACAATCTTCCCTTCTTTCATTGGGATATATTGTGATAGAAAGTTTCTAAAGTTTCTTTCTCCAATAAAGCAAATTCCAGTCGAGTCTTTTTTGTTTGCAACCTTCAAATTTAGTTTCTTGGCAATCTCACGAACAGTTTGTTTCTCCATATCTGCTAGTGGAAAAATAACGTTGCTAATTTGTTCTTCCGTTACTTGATTCAAAAAGTATGTTTGATCTTTATTTTCATCCTTTGATCTATATAGATAATGTCTTCCCGAATCGTGCACTGCTTTTGCATAGTGTCCTGTTGCTAAATACGAAATATCCATCTCCTTTATCTTTTCTGCAAATTTCCCAAATTTTATTTCCTTATTACAGAGCACATCTGGATTTGGTGTTCTCCCTTTTTTATATTCAGATACGAAGTGCTTAAAAACATTTTCATAATATTCTTCACTCAAATCAAATGAATAGTATGGGATGTCGAGTGTTTGGCATATACTTCTAACATCGTCCCAATCTTGTTCTCCAGTACATTCACCATTTTCTCTTGTTTCTTTCCAATTGGACATATATATTCCAATTACCTTATATCCTTGTTCTTTTAGAATATATGCAGATACTGCGGAATCCACGCCACCACTTAATCCAACCGCAACTGTTTTCTTCTTATCTTCTATCATTAGTTGTATAACTCTTCTGGATATCTATCTCCATTATCTGGACAGATTACTAGAATATTCTTCTTCCCTTCTTCTCTTACTTGTTTTGCTCCTATGTATGACGCAGCTGTTGATATCCCACACTTAATACCAAATTGTTTATATATATCCTTAACTGTCTCCACAGCCTCTTGGTCGTCAACTAAAAGAATCCTATCTACATCTTCAATATTCAATATTGATGGGATAAAGTTTGCCCCTATTCCTTCTATTTTATGTCGTCCTGCTTTACCTTCGGTTAATAACGGACTCTGCTTTGGTTCAATCCCTACGACCTTACAGTTAAGATTATGTTTCCGGATATATTTCTTTATTCCCATGATTGTGCCACCAGTGCCTATTCCACACACAACATAGTCGTATTGTCTTTCAGAAAATATTTCTTTTGCTGTTGTTTCATAATGGGCTTGTATTGATGCTGGATTATTAAATTGATCAGCGAAAAATCCTTCCGTTTTTTTACACTCTTCTAGTGCCATTTGAACTGAGCCACTCATGCCTTCGCTAGCTGGGGTGAGAATTATATTTGCCCCATATTTTGAAATGCACAATCTTCTTTTCTCCGACATACTTTCGGGCATATATATATCGCACCGAACACCCAACTCTTGACAAACATATGCAAGTCCTATTCCTGTATTCCCACTAGTCGCTTCGACGACTTTCTTACTTTTGTCCACTTTCCCAGATTTGATTGCATCCAACAATATATATGCTGCAACCCTATCCTTGATTGATCCTGCTGGGTTTTCTCCTTCTATTTTAAGGAATATGCCATCTCCATCAGATATGGTTTTTGTGTTCCCTATTTTATTAATTATGCTTCTTATTTTCTCAATCATTTAATATATTTTTTAACACCCTAGAATATCCACCGCTTCCTCTTTGTATACAACGTGAAACACGTGACAGAGTTGCACTAGATGCTTCCGTTTTTTTACTTATGTCGGTATATGTTTCATTGTTGAAAAAATGCTGTGCACACTCTACTCTTTGTTGCATTTGTTCGATTTCTCTAAATGTACATAGGTCTTCAAAAAAATCTTTCATATCTTCTGGATTATCAATTTTTGCCAAAACTTCATATAAATTCATATCTGCCTCTCAACTATTTTATATGATGATTGTTTAATAGTCTATATCTGCGGATTTAACTATTTCTCTGAACAATCTCTGTTTGTACATTACCTTCAACATAACAATATCTTCATCACCCTAAAATCCATGATATTTTGAAAATGCTAATTTATATAGTGCCACTAGTATATCCTCATTAATTTCTTTAAGTTCGTTATAGACACTATCTTCTTGTACAACAAATGTCTTATTATCATGAATCAATTTATTTATAGTGATAGGCAACTGATTGCACACTTGTTTAAAAGCTGTTCTATCTCCTGTAACAATTTCATAAAATTTATCTATAGATATTCTTCTCAACCTTTCATTCTTCAGTTGTTTTTCTTTGTCAACTGTAATTGACCATGGAATATCATGCGATGTTTTTGCAATTACCTCTACAAGTGCACATATACTTTTATTGCTGTCATCAGCATTTAACAAATGATTTTGCATTTTCATGTACGTAGTTAATGCTGAGGAATTATTCATCGTGTTATGTTTGTTTTTCATCTCAACATAGTACTTTATATCTCCTCTATCAAAAATAACATCCCAACCTTCTTTAGGAACTAGACAGTTTTTTATATGCCGAAACATATTTTGATGGAAGTACCCTATCGCATTTATATTAGTCCGATCTCTTTGTCTGTTGATTTCTAGTTTTATAATCTCTTCATAACTTTGCTTAAAAACACTTTTATCAAAAAGTAGTTTTATTGGATCTATTACGTTGCTATTAAATTTCTTAAGATCAATAGAATTTAAAACTTGTTTGTATTCTTTTAGCGTATTTGCAACATGATTTTCAAAATCCTGTTGTGATATAAAGTTGAGGTTAAAGTTTGTTCTTTCCATCCATCTCTCTTAACACATCAATTATACTCTCGCCAATTGCCTTCGCTAGATTGCATGGCACAGCATTCCCAACTTGTCTATACATTGACGCTACACTTCCAACAAATTTCCAGTCATCTGGGAATGATTGTATTCTGGCATTCTCTCTTACAGTGAATGGTCGTACTTCTACAGGATGACAACGCTCTGTCTGTTTCATCTGAGGAGTCGTTAAAACTGTTAGTCCTGGTTCATCTAAACTTAATCGTCTAAGAATTCCAGTCCTTCCACCTCCCATGCTCCAACATGTTTTCATATATGCTTTAGCTACATCTCTATCAATATCTTTCCAGTATCCACCAGGTGGAACAAGGGCAAATACCTTCTCTTTTCCCTTAGAGTATATAGCCCCTTCGCTTTTAGGGACATTACTTAAGACATCTCGCAATACAAGTTTCTGCTTATGTTTCTCGGGAAATTTGAATGTAACCTCTTCAGCCAAGTCCTTTCTTATGCCTATCATTATCAATCTTTCCCTCTTTTGAGCGACGCTATATTCCAAAGCATTCATTACTTGATATTTAACCGAATATCCTTGTTCTTCAAAAATATTGCATATAGTTTTAAAGGTCTTTCCGCCATCATGCGTAAGCAACCCTTTGACGTTTTCAAATAGAAACATCTTTGGTTGCAACTTATTTAGGAATGTTGCGTAATGATAAAACATCGTTCCTCGTGTGTCTTCAAGTCCTAGCCTTTTACCTGCATAACTAAAACTTTGACAAGGTGCTCCTCCAGATAACAAATCAAGATCAAACTTTTTAATATTAAATTCTTTTTCTAAATCTCTAGATGCAACCTGAGCAATATCTTCGCATATTACATTCCAATATGGTCTATTCTGTTTCAAAGTTTTTGCAGCATATTTATCAAATTCAATTAACCCAATATGAGTAAACCCCGCTTGCTCCAAACCGACTGCCAGCCCACCTGCACCTGCAAAGAGTTCTATTGATTTATACATCCTTGTCCCGTTCCTATAGATACACCCTCTAATTTCTTTCGGCTATAATCGTTTCCGTATCTCCACTTCCAACTCTAATTAGGTTGAATCCAAGTGTAGAAACTGGTCTGCGACAGTCTAAATCAATTACCTTTAATTTTGGGTTGCTTTTAATGATGCTCATTTGTTCGTGGAATTCAGCAAGAGTATTTGATTTTAACTTTAGATTTTTACCGTTGATTTTATATGTTGTGTTTGCATAGTAATCAAAATGATTATCATCCTCTATCGTGTAACCGTTTACATCTTCTTTATACCCTGCTATTTTACTGTAACTAAATAGAAATTTCTTATGACTTAAGTATGCATCTTGACCTGCATTCATTTCGCCTTGTGTTGTGTCGATATTGTACCACTTTGGCACGTCTCCTGGTGTTGCCACAAAAACCTTATTCCAAGCATGAGGTCCACCAGCGTCCCCGGTTATCCTTCTACTTTCAATGCCTTCCATTCCACACAACAAAACAAATGCTTTTGACTTTCCATCACATACTGATGTGTTTTTCTTAAACACCCCTTCCAAAAAATATGCATAGAGATCTTTGGTGTCTGGAACATATCCTTGACCATAATTTCCATTTTGCATATTTAAGGCTCTGAAGTCGTAATGAATCTGTGCTACTAGATAGTCGTAAATTGCAAGGACTTTATCATATGGCGTCATTTTGTCGTCAATGATATCTAGAAGGATTGCTCTCGCCTTATTATATATTGCTTGTACCTCAGGGTTTGTGATAATTGGTTTTTTAAATGATTGAAGTGCTTGATATAGTTCTTCCGAAGTACTTACTTCTTTAGTCTCCTCAAAATCATCAACTGGCAGCCTCGTTCTTTTATTAACATCCATGCCTAATACGTTCTTACGAAATTCTCTGTTGACTTGTACTTGCTTTAACTTCGCTGAAGTGTCTATTTCGTCAATAGGGTTGCTTGGATTATCTTCACTTTCATATTTTGGGGTGGCAAATTCTTTATCATGTTTGCTGAGCATTGTTACTGTATGCTTAGAATCATCGCCACCTGGGGTTGTTTCAATTCTATATGTAATATTACCTGCAGATACGACATATTTATTCCCCTCTATATAATCTTGCAAATTTGCATTTTTCACAGCACTTGATACACATACGTTCCAAGGCCACTCTGTACTTTTTTGTAGCGAATATAAATATCCAATTAACAATTCATAGTCTTCTGCATCGTGCATATATGACGATCTGTATCTACCATACCAATAGAACTCTCTATCCAAATATTCTTTTTCAGAATTTCTATTGTGATATATTTCAACCTCTACCGGTGCGAAGTTGTCGACTTTAACCATAAGGATGTTCTTGCCTTCGCTTAATATTATTTCATCGCTTTTCTCGTTTCCTTCAGATACCAACCTCTTCTTTGCTCTATATCCCGAATCTAAATTGTCTTCAGACTTTAAATAGTATTCAACCTTTGCTGGCTTTGCCTCTACTGGAAGTACGTTGATTTTGGCTTTGATTTTATTGCTACCAGTGGTTGTATAATAGTGCTTACCTGCTGCTTTTACTGCCCCTTCTAATTCTACATTTCCTAATTTTTGTACTGGAACTGATGCTTCAACATAACTTGTTAGAGATATTGTCTTTTCTTCTGGTGTTCCTTTATTAATTGTTAGTTTTGCCTTAATTGTATATTTCTCTGAGGCAAAACTATAATCAAAGCGTGCAATTAGATCACGTTGTACATTAGTTAAAGAATCCTTCCCTTCTGCGATTAGTGTGTCTCCACTAAATATTGATATCTCGTATTCTAACTTGTGAATTGTTCCTAAATCTGTCTCACTAAGATTGAAACAGTATTCTAAGACATTGTTGCTAACTTTAAAGATTCGGTACGTCTCGCCATTTGGTACTTTTTTACCATCAACTTTTAAATATGTTACTAATCCTTCTGCCGAAAGAGCCTTTACATTAATTGTTACTTTATTGCTCTGTACTGAACCAGCCTCTGCCCAAATAGAATAAATTCCTTTTTTGCCATCTATCATCGAGAAACGGACACTTGTCCCTTGTCCACTTATAACCCTTAATTGACCATTAATTACTGCCTTCCAAGTAATGTCGCCTGCGTTGTCAATTCCTTTTGTTGTGGCGGTAAGGGTAACGCTCTCATTCGCTTTGATTTCAGTCTTATTATCTTCAACTGAAACAGTTATTTCTGGTTGCGTATAGTGGTTATCAGGTCTGAATCGTTTAAACCACGTCTTTAAATGACATCCCGAAAGGGCAACGCTTGATATGACTAAAAGAATTAAAACTATTGATGCCAAAAATATTCTTCGTGTGTTCTTGCTCATAAATATCTCCAAGCAAAGTATATCATATGTATGATATATATTTATACTAATTTAATATATTAAGCAGACTCCGTGCTACAAAACTCTTTGGAAATTACAGACATTCTAATCCGTTCGATTTTCTAAACGTTTTTAATATATATAGCAGTCGTACAAATATGTTAAATTGATCTATTTAGTAAGTATGTTGTATACTAACAAAGCGAGGTTTTATGTTTATTACATTTGAAGGATGCGAGGGTGTTGGGAAATCAACTCAAATAAAATTCCTAGAAGAATATCTTAAAGACACAAATCAAGATGCCTTATTTTTACGTGAGCCTGGCGGAACTATTATTTCAGAAAAAATCCGAAGCATTATTTTGGATATAAACAACAAAGAATTGTCTGCCGAAGCCGAAGCCCTACTCTACGCAAGTAGCCGCGCTCAGTTATTAAGAGAAAAGATTATTCCTGCTCTTGAGAACGACAGACTTGTTTTTTGCGATAGATATATTGATAGTTCAATTGCATATCAAGCATATGCTAGAAATTTAGGAGTTGGCTTCGTTAAAAAGATAAACAGTTTCGCTTTATCATATATGCCAGACTATACCGTGTTTATTGATTTACCACCTCAAAACTCATTTAGAACTGTTAAGACAATTGATAGGCTAGAACAAGAGAACCTCAATTTTCATATGAATGTTTATAAAGGTTTCTGCGAAATTGGGAAAGACGATCCAAAGAGATTTATATTTATAAGGCCATCTGACGATAAACATGAAACATCTAAAATCATTATTGACGAACTCATTAAGAGGAAAGTTATAAAATGAATAATCTCTATTACGATGTCTTAAGAAAATCTGAGGCGTTTAAACAAATTCAAAAAGATTTTCAATCAAAACCTTCACATGCCTATTTATACATAACAAAAGATGAAGACATTGCTAAATCTTTCTTTAAACTGATTGCTCTGGCAAAGTTCTGTACAAGCCACTATGCTTGTATGAATTGCGATGAGTGCAAAAAGGTATTAGAAGATTCTAATGCAAATATTTTCTTCGTAAATGAGGATAACCGCAAGTTATTTGCAGAAGATATTCAGAAGGTTTTAGATAGCCTATACCCTGCCCCACTCTTCGGGGACTTAAACTTGTACTTTATTCAAAACTTTGATGCCATTGACGCAACAACTCAGAATAAGTTGCTTAAATCAATTGAAGATCCTCCAGAACATGCGATGTTCTTTTTATCTGCACAAAATGAAAGAAAGGTGTTGAGTACAATTAGATCTAGATGCAGAATTGTGAACTTGGACAATTTTGACATACCAACCATTGTTAATTTTTTAATGGGCAACGGAACAAATAGAGAAACGGCTCAAATCGCTGCATCCTTTTGCGATGGACAAATCCAAAAAGCATACGCATTTGCAAATGACGAAAGTTTCATTAGTCGTTTTGATTTTGTTAAAGAGATGTTACTAAATATGAACGGTAGCAGAGATATCGTTAAGTACAACACGAATCTATATCTCAAAAGCAATCCACAGAAAACCCTAGATATACTCTTTTTTGTATTTAAAATAATTCTTGACTATCATATTGATTCTAAACTATTGAATGGACGTCTCCCACTCGACATAGCGGATATATTAAAAAACAAATACAGCAAACAAGCAATTATATTAATAATAGATCACATCACAGAGACGATGACTCAATTGACATACAACGTAAACGAAGGATATGCCATTGATACGTTACTTTTTAAAATTATGGAGACAAAACACAAATGCAAGTAATTGGCGTAAAGTTTAATTTAAACTCACAGGTGTACTCTTTTGATGCAAATGGACTAACTGTACATGAAGATGATACAGTTATCGTAGAGACTGCTCGTGGCATAGAATGGGGAATTGTTAAAAGCATAAAGGAACAAAATAAGGAAGATCTAAAATTTGAATTAAAACCTATACTAAGGAAAGCAACGAAAGATGACTTGAAAAAAATAGAACAAAATCTATCGGATGCCAAAAATCTCATTCCTTCCATTACAGAAAAAATCGCAGAACTTAAAGTCCCAATGGAAGTAATTGATACGGAATTCACTCTTGATAGGGACAAATTCATAATATACTTCTCTGCTGAGGAACGTATTGAGTTTAAAACTATAGTTACGCCTATCGCAAGTTTAGTTAAGACAAGAATTGAATTACGACAAGTCAATGCTCGTGAAGAAGTGATAATGTTTGGTTGTGTCGGATCTTGCGGAAGAGAATGCTGTTGTTTATCATTCAACCCTAACGGATCAAAGACAACAATGAGAATGGCTAAGTTGCAAGGTTTAATTCCACTCCCTGAAAGAATGTCTGGTTGTTGTGGTAAACTCATGTGCTGTCTGGCATATGAAAATGATGATTACGAAGCAATTGATGCCTTTATGCCACCAGTTGGTTCTAAGGTTGAAACCCCTGATGGCGTTGGATATGTATTATCTGTGGCACATATAAAAGAAGAAGTAACTGTACGCTTCCAAGAAGATGACATTATTAAAATTGAAAAATATCCAATGAAAGATGTAAAAGAATTAAAGAACAACAACCAACAAGAAAAACATACGGATAACAACAACACTCAACATTCAACAAATAACAATCACAAAGAGAAAAATAAACCTAAAAAATGGTTTAAAAATGATGTTAAGCAATAGCCATTATCTTTAACTTTCACTTAACTTTTTTTGAAAAGTTAAATAAAACTGTTTACAAGTTAACTTTCATTTGCTAGTATTAAATTAACAAATATGAGGAGGATTCACTATGCCAAGAGTAATTAGTGATGAATGTGTAAAGTGTGGGGCTTGCGTAGATTCATGCCCATTAAATGCAATTAAAGAAGGCGATACAAAGTATGAAATCGTAAGAGAGATTTGTGCTGATTGTGGAACATGCGAAGGCGTATGCCCAATGGGAGCAATTTCACAAGAATAAAATTTAGTTGCTTCTAAAAGGAGACTCAAAAGTCTCCTTTTTTATTAAACTTCCCTACTTTTTTATTGCTTTCCTTGTGGTATAATCCAAAATATGAAAGCAAAAATTAAGAACTATTTTAAACTTTTCTTTACATTCTTTTTTATTGGTCTAGTCTCTTTCGGTGGTGGCTATGCCATGCTTACAATTATCCAAGATAAAGTTGTTAATAAGCGTCAATGGTTGAATGATTCTTCTCTTACGGAAATGTTCACTATTTCAGAAATGACACCTGGCCCTATTGCGATTAATATTGCTACGTTTGTAGGCGGAAGGGTTGCGGGAATATTTGGTGCTGTCATCGCTACTGTTGCCGTATCGTTACCTTCATTTTTTATTATCATCCTAGTATCTACGTTAGTGTCTAAATATCGAAACAATCAGTTTATTAACTCATTTTTGAACGGTATGCGTGTTGCCGTAATAGTCCTTCTTGGTCGTGCATTTAAAATGTTTTTAAAAAACACTAAACATAATTTCTTTAGTCTACTACTAATGGCATACTCAGCAATCATGGCACTGTTCCTAAAAATGAACGCTATTTATATAATTATTATCTCATTCACACTCGCCGCTATAAGTGCTTTTTGGACAACAACAATACGAAAAAAAGGAGATTTATTAGATGCAAGCATTTAATTTATTTTTAACCTTTTTCAAAATTGG
Organism: uncultured Clostridia bacterium; assembly: GCA_963532875.1. Classification (GTDB taxonomy): domain Bacteria; phylum Bacillota; class Clostridia; order Christensenellales; family CAG-917; genus CAUTUX01. Next base: position 11,391 of record CAUSLO010000025.1, read on the forward strand.
GCTCTTTACTTTTGGCGGTGGTCAGGCAATGATCCCGCTTATAATGAAAGAGGTTGAGGCGAATAAATGGTTCTCATATAGTGAGATGTTAGATTTCATTGCAATATCAGAAAGCACCCCTGGCCCATTCGCAATCAACATTGCAACGTACACTGGATATACCACTCAGGGTGTTTTAGGGGCTTTTGCGGCTACTGTTGGTGTTATTTTGCCTTCCTTCATGATTATCACTTCTATCCTACTTATGCATAACATTTTGAAGAAAAACAAAATTTTCAAAAAAACATTAAATACGGTTTCGTCATCGGTAACTGGCATTATATTCGCTGTTTTTGCTTCTCTATCACTTCTATTGCTATTCAATATTGATTTGCAAAGTTCTAATGCAACAAGCAAGTTTATGCTACGTGAAAAAAATATTATTTTACTTCTAATTATCTATCCAATCTCTAAATTGAAAATAAATGGCAAAAAAATTTCGGCAGTTGCTCTTATTTTAATTAGTGGTTTAATTGCCACCCTTGCTCACTACTTATAAAAAAGGCACTCAACTGAGTGCCCATTAACTTCTAATATATTCCTCTAGTCAATCCTTGGCTTGCATCATATTCTTGTCTTATATTGTCCTTCAAAATATTGACTAGTTTGCATGCTCTCTTTATTCCTAGTTTGCTGTTCATCTTCAATTGGAATGGAACTGTTTCATACACTCTTTTATGCGACATATCTAAGTGTGGCATTGTACCATCGTTGAACTCTTCTAGTGATGGGTCTAATGCTAAGTGAATTCTCAAAGATCTTCCTATGATTGTTATCTTGATCACTATTTCTCCATCATATCTAAATGCGTGGCAATGCTTGTTGACTCTACCTTTAATCTCTATGTCATTCTTAGATGTCTTCTTTAAAATTTCTTGCTCTACTTCTTTATATCTGTCTTTTAATTCTTGACTTGATAGAACATATTTTTCAGCAAATGTTAATGGCATTCTTCTTTCTTTTTTTGCCATAACCTTGTCGAAATCAAATGTCTTGCCAAGGCTCTCAATACTATCTACTTCAATGCCATCATCTGAATCAAAGTCATCATCATCTGTTAAGTCTTCTTCAAACTCTTCTGATACTGGAGTTTCAAATGTACCTTCTATTATAGGGGCATCTGCGTACTCATCAGTCTCCTCATTTTCGTCTTCACCAATGACTTCTTCACTGTATTTTTCCAGAACTGTTTGCTTAACTTCTTGAATGTTAATTTCTTCTTCAACTTCTTTCGCTGCCGTTTGAACTGATTCAATCAAACCTGCTTCTTCATCACCAACTTTTAGCAGGCCTATATGCAAAGTATCTACCTGGTTGCTATTCATATACTTGGTCATAGAAACTGCACAAGGATTTGGAATGTACTTATTACAGAATGCACAGTATGAATATGTACCGCACATATCACGTCTTCTATCCTCTGAGTCAAACCATTTAATTAAATCCAGTTTATCTTGTAACTTTTTTAAATCTTCCATTTTTATTCTCCTATACATTAAATTAATATCGCTTTTATTCTTCTTACACCTTGTGAAGAACTTTGCTCTTTTATTATTTTAAATTTCCCCATATTAGCCGTATTGTCTACGTGTGGTCCACCACAAATCTCTTTTGAAGGGCCTATAGTGTATACCTTTACTACATCTGTGTATCGGTCTGTAAAAACACCAACTGCTCCTTGTTCTTTTGCCTTTTGAACAGTCATTTCTTCACACTTTACAACATGTCCCTTTTTAATTTCGTCATTTACTTTCTCTTCAACTTTTATAAGTTCCTCATCCGTTAATGGTCTGCTAAAGTTGAAATCAAATCTCAACCTCTCTGCCGTTATATTGCTGCCACGTTGATTAATATTATTATCTTTCAACACGACCTTAAGTGCGTTATTAAGTAGATGAGTTGCACTGTGCAATTTTTTTGTCATTTCGCCCTCATCTGCTAATCCACCCTTAAACTTCTTTTCTGCTCCTTGTTTTGATTTTGCTTTATGTTCTTCGACTGCTTTTTCATATCCGCTATAGTCAATTTCAAACCCCTTTTCTTTCGCCAATTCAGATGTCATCTCTATTGGGAATCCAAAAGTATCGTATAATCTAAATGCTGTCTTCCCTGGAAAAGTATTCCCTTGTATATATTTCAAAACTTTTTCAAATTCTTTTAGTCCCTGCTCGATTGTATTTGAGAATTTTTCAATTTCCTTTCCAAACTCTTCAAAGATTTTATCTTTGTTAGCATCTAAATATTTATATACCTTTTTATATTGTTTAACGTACATTGATGCAATTTTGTTGATTATTGAGTTGTCTATATTTAATAACCTAATATATCTCATTGCACGTCTAATTAGTCTTCTTAATACATACCCTTGATCTAAATTAGATGGGGTGATTCCTTTTATATCGCCAAGCATAAAAGTCGCTGTTCTTAGGTGATCCGCAATAATTCTTGTTGCTTTTTGTCTTTCTTGGGCTGTAAGGGGTATACTCTCGTCTGTTTTACCTTCAATATATTTGATTATATCTGCGAATAAGTCTGTATCGTATACCGAGTTATATCCATTCAATATGCAAATAACTCTCTCTAATCCCATACCAGTATCAACGTTTTTTCTTTCACTTAAACTAATTTTGCCGTCCTTATCTTTGTAATATTCCATAAAAACATTATTCCAAATTTCTATATATCTACTGTCATCTGGGAAACTTGGTTTATCGTTTGGACGTAAGTCAATAAAGATTTCTGTGTCAGGACCACATGGTCCAGTTTGTCCAGCAGGACCCCACCAATTATGTTTAGCATCCATGTAGAATATGTTGTCCTCTTTTATCCCCAACTTTTTCCAAACGTTATATGCATAGTCATCTTTCGGAGCATTTGCATCACCTTTAAATACTGTTACTGCGATTCTACTCTTATCTATCTTCAACACTTTGGTTAGGAATTCGTATGACCATTTTATGGCATCATCTTTAAAATAATCATTCAAAGACCAATTACCTAGCATCTCAAAAAATGTACAGTGTGTTGCGTCTCCAACTTCGTCTATATCGCCTGTTCTTACGCATGTCTGTACGTCTGTTAATCTTGTTCCCTTTGGATGTTTTTCACCCAACAAGTATGGAACTAGTGGATGCATACCTGCGGTTGTGAATAAAACTGTCGGATCATTTTCTGGTATAAGTGAAGCAGAAGGAATAACACTGTGTCCTCTCTCTTCAAAAAACGACAAATATTTCTCTCTTAATTCACTTGACGTTATTTTGCTCATTCTTGTCCTCTTTTATCATTTTGTTTATCGTGTCAAAAACATATTTGATAACTTCAATATTTTTTATCTTCGATGTAGCACCTATAGATATTACTCCATTTACAGTTACCATACCAAAATTGATTGGATTGTTTTTTGATATATTTAAATTCAATGTGTAGTTTTTTACGCCCTCAATATCTGCCAACTTCCCAATGTTGCTAAATATAATTGTGTGCTTCGTCTTTGCACGCTTAACAATTGGTTTTATTACCATCTCTTTAAACCAAAGTGGAAGATAACTGACTATTCCACGTGTCGCTTTATCCGTTAAAGACATAAACTCTTCAAAGTACTCTTTATCAACTTGTTCCTTCAACATTTTGTTTGTCTGTTTAATAAGACCTTCCAAGTCAAGCGTTCTATCAAAATACCTAAGTCTAACAAAACTAACAAAGTTTCGTTTAGATATGGAATTAAACATTCTTCTCAAATCAACTGGTACCATTATCACTACTTTCTTATCTCTCTCTGCAAACTCAAAAGATGCCTTAACCAAAATTCCAATTATTAATGCAGATAGGCTCACCTGTCTCTTTTTTGCTAAAGGTAGCAAATCGGAAACTGAGAAATTCTCAATATGCTGTTTCGCTCCCAATTCTTCAATCAGATCCCCTTTAATAACTGCAACGTCTTTCTCTAGTAATGATGTCAACTTCATATTTGATTTTTCTTTCTTAGCATGGACTCTAAACGAATTCTCATAGTCTTCAGGTTGGTCATATATTTCTGAACTGAAACCTTCGCCCTCTTGTATAGCATTATATGTTTTTATTAAACAAGACAAAAACTCAAACCCAATATTCGCATCCGTTACTCCGTGGAAAATTTCCAACCTAAGCACATTATCTTTAATGCTGACCCTCATTTGATGTCCATTATTTTCAATATCTTTGATTGGAACCATTATATTTTCATTAAAGTTCGAAATTGGCAGGTCTCTATCATTGTGTTTAAACTTGTGCCATGAATATCCCCTCGTAAGTGCAACAGAAAAAGTTGGGTAAAATTTCAATGTTTTACTCAATGCTTCTTGCAAATTTGCAATATCAATCTTTTTTTCAAGGCTAGCTTGAACACAGAATATACTTTGAGCGTCTTTTCTTGTGATTATAGGATAGTATTTTGCTGAGTGATCAAGTTCGCCATTATACGCTTGGCTTTCCATGTGCACCCACATTCTAACCCATTCGATTTTATACTGTCAACGATTTTCCGTACATCTAACGCACTCAATTTTATTTTTGACTATGCAAAATACTATTAAATTACCTAATTTTTTCTGTTCTTCTTATTTTTAGAACCCATTTGTTTCACACTTGTTGGGGTTTCCGTATATCTAACGCACTCAATTTAGTTTCCGCCTCTCTAAAAGATTACTCTAATTCCCAATATTTGATTGGTTTTGTGTATTTCTAGTTCCCCATATTCATTAAGTGCTAACATATAATTCTGTTTATTTGTCTTTGATCTAGTCCAAATCTTAAGATAATCTGCATCAATCTTGGTTTCCCATTTCTTGTACACGTTTCCGTTTAGTTCTACTGCTCTCAAAACTTTATACCTTGCATAGTCGCTTAAGGCGAATTCATTTATATTTGTTTTGGATCTGTCATACCTTGGCAAGTCGGTTACGCCAATTTCTTGTCCGTTTACTGCTGGAAGACTAATTGTATCTATGTTCATCTTCTTTTTCATCACCTTATTAAGATACTGTTCTAAAAATGATCCTTTATATTCAATATTCTCTCCGTATAGATGTCTGTCATAGCAAGAGTAATCAAGTATCCTAGAAGACCATTTACCGTTTTCATCCATTGGGCTGTTATCTCTATATACTTTTTCATATTTGAATAATAACCCATCTAATTGTTCGTACTTCTCCCCTTTATAATAAATGTTTGCCCAACTTACTCTCTCCCCATTTTTAAGTATCGCTTGGAACTTCTCTTCAACCGCTCCATCTGGTCTCTCAAAGTTGGTTTTAGACTGTGGATAACATTCATCAAACTTAGATGTATTCTCAGAGAACTTTGCCTCCATTTCATATGATGATTCTTTTGTGATTTCTTGAATTGTTTTCCCTTTTTTATCTACATAACCAGTGAAATTCGCTGGATGTTGATTGTTGAAATATAAATTCTCTTCTTTCGCTACAATATCAGGCATCCTAAATGGAAAACTCTTTACTTTAACCTTAAGAACATTGCCTTCCAAGTCATAACTTGCCCCTTTAAGAGCAACAGAGTTTTTGTCTATATCTCCAAGCCCAATGTTAAGTGTTGCAACATATTCTTCTTTGGTTTTTTCATTATTTTTATTTCCCTTCTTTTTCTTTGCACAAGCAACTAGGGGAAGAGACATTAATGCTATTAAAAGTATTATCAGTATTTTTTGAAGTCTTCTCATCTGTCCTCCGTTATGTAACTATTCTAACAAATCTAATTCTTGATTTCTTTAGCAAAAGTGCAAAGTGCATGCTACTTTGGCTGTTTGTGTGCTACTTTTTAAAATTTTGCACCTAAATATCGTTATTTCTTACCGTCTTCATATGTGCCTCATTGACTTTTTTTAATTGCGATTAGTATAATCTCATCTTTGACACTTGCAGGCTCACGAACCCCCTAAATAGTCAGTAAAC
>CAUSLO010000026.1:0-17278 GCA_963532875.1 uncultured Clostridia bacterium
TGTTTACTGACTATTTAGGGGGTTCGTGAGCCTGCAAGTGTCAAAGATGAGATAATAACATAAAAATCGACAAAAAATTCACTATTTGTGAATTAATTTACCTAAAAGAGTCTTAATGCCCCACGCAGCAAGCCCTGAAGCAGCACCACATATAACTGCAATTAGTACTTTTATTAAAATATTAATTTTATAAGTTTTTTCATTACGTGCAAAAGCTTTTCCTTTACTTGTTAAATTTAAGCAATATACTTTTTCACCTTTTCGATCAGCAATAGTGTTTGTAAAATACTCATCTATTTCAAGCGTTCTAATAGACTCTTCTAAGTCTTCTTGGTTCATTTTAATATCTAGATTTACCTTTTCAAATATTTCATAAGGTGAAATTAAACATTCCCCACTTTTTTTATTCGATGCTTGATATATAGTTTCCATAACTTTTTTTTCAGTCTTACTTAATATATGCTTTTCTATTGCCATAATTATCTCTTAAGAACAAAGAATAGAACTATAAATATTGTTCCAGTAATTACGGAACCAATTAGTCCTCCAAGCAATGCTGGAAAAAAGTAATTTTTATCTTTTTTTGTTGTTACATTTTCATTTTTTACTTCTTCAGTATCTATATTAACTCTAAGGATATCTTTTATTTTCTCTTTATGTTTAATTGTTTTAGTTGAAGGCTGTTCTGATGTCATTTCTGCAGCTCTTCTTAAAACATTGGTTTCAGTTATTAACTCATTTAAATCTTTTTTTGTTAATAAACAAAATGCATCTGGAGTAAAATATTTTAAATCTATTAAATCTTTATTTTTAAACTCTGAAATCATATCATGTATTTTTTCAACATCAAAACTGTCATCAATTTCTTTAACATTTTGCACTATCTCTTCAAGTTCTAATACTTTATGATTTTTTTCATTTCCTATTAATGTATATAATGCCTTATATAAATTTAATTCATCGTTCGTCAACATATTTACCTCTTCAATAATTATACACTATTATTTATTCATTAACTTTCTTTTATATTCATTTGCTGACTTAATAAGTTCTGCCGAATGTTTCATTGCTGTTTCAATATTTGCTTCGCTACCAACTATTCTTGCCAATTCTTCTGTTCTGTCATCTAATAAATTGACCTCAGTAAATGTCCTATTTTCTTTTTCATATTTTTTAATCAAATAGTGATAATCTGCCATTGATGCAAGTTGTGGTAAATGGGTTATTGCAATAACTTGACGTGTTCTAGAAATATTGCACATTTTCTCTGCAACTTTTTGTGATATTGCTCCAGAAATCCCTGTGTCTATTTCGTCAAAAATCATCGTTTTAATATTATCATGTTGTCCACCGATATTTTTTATACCTAACATTATTCGAGACATTTCACCGCCAGATGCTACTTTTGAAAGAGGCTTTAATGGTTGACCAGCATTGGTAGATATCAAAAATTCAATTTCATCAGATCCATTTGTCTTGCATTTATCTATTGTTTCGCCGTGTGTAATTGATACTTCAAACTTACTACTTCCAAGACCTAAATCTGCTAATTCCTTTAATAGTGCTGAGGCAAAAATTTTAGATATTTTTATTCTTTCTAGATAAACATTTTGTGATAATGAAAGTACCTTAGTTATAGTATCTTTAATTTTTTTAGTTAGAATACCGATATTAAAATCTGCATTTTCTAACATTTCTAATTCTTTTTTAGATTTTTCAAAATATTCCTTTAATTTATAATAACCTGGTACATATTTTCTAAATATATATGCTATATCTTTGATTCTCGTTTCTAATTTATCAAAAGCATCTTGATTAAAATCGAGAGAATTTATTTCGCCATCAATAGCGTTTACAATGTCATCTAATTCAATTTGTGCAGATTCAAGTCTGGAATATATTTCATTTAAACTTTCTGCATAACTTGAAATACTACTAATGTTCCTACATGCTTGTTTTATATTTTGGGTTATTGAATACTGAGAACTATCCAAATATTCCTTTGCACTGCTTAATGCATCTGCAATTTCAGTTACATTGCTTTGTTTTTCTCTTTGTTCTAGCAATGCTTCATATTCGTTTTCTTTTAAATCTAATTCTTCAATTTCTTCAACAATACTTTTTAATCCGCTAATTTTAAGATTACGCTCCTCAATGTTGCCATATTGATCTAATTCTATAAGAATTTTTTTATATTCATTAAGTACTGTATTATATTCATTTTTAATTTTAACTAAATTGTTTTTTCCAAATTCATCAATAAACTTTACATGATTTTTCTGATCAAGTAATGATTGATGTTGATGTTGCCCATATATGTCGACGAGTAAAGAGGTCAATCCCCTCAATGTCGAAAGTGTAACTATTGAATTATTAATCCTACACTCATTTTTATTATCAATAGTCATCTTCCTTTTAATAACTAATATTTCTTTTGGTTCGATTCCTATTTCTTCTAGATAGTATTTTATTTGATCAGTTAAATAATCTTCAAATACTGCCTCAACTGTAGCATCGTTACTCCCATATCTAATCAATGTTTTATCTGCTCTTTCACCAATTACAAAGTTAATAGCATCAATAATAATTGACTTACCAGCACCAGTTTCCCCAGTTAAGATATTCAAGCCGTCATTAAGTTTTAACTCAGTTTTTTCAATTAATGCAATATTTTTTACAATTATATTTGAAATCATTTTATTCAAGCATATCCTTAAGTTTTTCCGCAACAAATGAAGTATTTTTCTTTTCATTAATCGCTATAAATATTGTATCATCCCCAGCAATAACTCCAAGAATGTTTTCAATATTTAATTTATCAATTAATGCTGCCACTGGACTTGCGTTTCCAACTGCTGTTTTAATGACAATTAAATTCTCGCTTGTAGTTATGTCAATAACAACGTTTTTATATACCTTTAAATACATCTGATTATCATTTTCTAAATTATCAGGTTTTTTATATTTGTTTCCTAATCTGTTTTTAGCAGGAACTTTAATAAGTTTGAGTTCATTAATATCTCTAGAAACTGTAGCTTGCGTTGTATTTATACCAATTAGTTTTAACTTCTCTAAAATTTCTTCTTGAGTTTCAATTTCAAATTCACTAATAAATTTTAAAATAGCATTTTGACGATTTAACTTTGACATACTTCCTCAATTATTGTATTTTCCTAATTTTAAAAACATTTTAGAATAAAAATTTTCACCAATATCTATAAAGTCAACACTACTTTTAGACTCTTCAAATTCAACTAAATTTGATTCAAGTTTAACTTCTTCTCCATCAACAATCAATGAACTTTCTCCAGATATAATTTCAATTTTTATTTTAGCTTTGTTGGAGATTACTATTGGTCTGCTATTAAATGAATGAATGGCCAACGGTGTAATTAGTATTGCGTTAACTTTCGGATCCAATATTGGACCACCTGCTGACATTGAATATGCTGTCGAGCCAGTAGGCGTTGCAATAATTAATCCATTCCCTTTAAATGAATTAACATATGTATCATCAATGTACAATTTTAACTCGATTGGCGAAAAATTTTCAGATTCGATTACAAACTCATTTAGTGCTTCTTTTTTATTGTTTTTACAAAGTAGCATTTGATGTTTTATTGTTGGGAGTTCCTCTATTTTTTTAATTATTTTAATTAAATCATCTGCTGTACTTAATTGAGTTAAAAATCCTAATTTACCAAAATTAACACCTATGACTTTAATGCCAAATTTTGCCGCTACTTTTGCTGATTTTAGAATAGTGCCATCACCACCTAAAACAATTAAAGTACTAACGTTTGCATCTAATTCATTCAAATTTTCAATACAAAAAAAGGAATCTAAAATTATTTTATCGAGATTATTAAAAAGTTCGTTATTACAACAGTATAAAGCCGTTTTGATTTTTTTATTCATTTATGCAATAATTATACAATTTTATGGCAAATTTTGTCAAAATATGGCATAATTTAAAATTACGGAAGAGTCGCCTAGTTGGTCGATGGCGCACGATTGGAAATCGTGTAAACTGAAAAGTTTCGAGAGTTCAAATCTCTCCTCTTCCGCCAACTTAATTTATTAAAATTTAAGATTTTTTTATTTCTATTTCTTCTTCTATTCGCTCAATAAAAGATTTAAAACTCATTGTCCCCAAATCTCCTTCGGCACGATAACGTACAGATACTGAATTGTTTTCTGCTTCCTTATCTCCGACAATTAAAATATAAGGAACTCTTTCAAGTCTCGCATCTCGTATTTTCTTTCCTAATTTTTCATTTCTTAAATCGGTCGTAACTCTTATTTTTTTAGATGTTAATATCTCTTTATATTCATTAACTTTATCTGCGCAACGATCTGTTAAAGACAATATTCGTACTTGCTCTGGTGCAAACCATACAGGGAATGCTCCATTATATTTTTCAATTAAAATTGCTAACGTTCTTTCATAGCAACCAATCGAACTACGATGAATAATTAATGGAGTTGCTTCTTCACCTTTTTCATTGATGTACTTCATTTTAAATTTCTTTGCTAAGGAGAAATCAATTTGAATTGTAATAATTGTATCTTCTTTCCCAAAAACATTTTTAATTTGTACGTCTAGTTTTGGACCATAAAAAGCCGCCTCACCCCAACCGTCAGTATATTGAATTTTAGCCTTTTGAAGCAGATTTTCCATGATTTTTTCTGTATGTTCCCACTCTTTCTTTGTTCCAATATATTTCTTTGGGTCATTTGGATCCCACCTAGAAAATCTAAATGTTACATCTTCTTCTAGTTTAAATGTCTTAAGCATAAACATTACTAAATCAAAAGTGCTTTTAAATTCACTTTCCAATTGTTTTTTTGTACATACTATATGACCATCAGATAAAGTAAATTGTCGTAATCTAATTAAACCATGCATTTCCCCAGAAGCTTCTTTTCTAAATAAAGTTGAAGTTTCTGAATATCTAATAGGAAGATCTCTATATGATTTTAAACCGTTATTATATATTGAGAATTGGAATGGACATGTCATTGGCCTCATATATAACTCATCATCTGAACCTTCATCAACACAAAACATTTTATCTTTATAATGTTCCAAATGACCAGAAGTAATAAACAAATTTGGTTTTGTCATAATAGGAGTTTTAGTAAATACATAACCACGTTTTTCTTCTTCATCTTCAACGAATCTTTGTAAGATTTGAATAACTTTTGCACCCTTTGGCATTAATAAGGCTAATCCTTGACCAATGTTTTCATCTGTCATAAATAGCCCTAGCTCCCTTCCTAATTTGTTATGGTCTTTTTGTTTTGCTTCTTCAAGTTGCTCCAAATATTCTTGTAATTGTGAGTCTTTCTCAAAAGCAGTACCGTATATTCTTGTAAGCATTTTATTTTTTTCTGATCCTCTCCAATATGCTCCAGTTAGAGAAGTTAACTTAAACGCTTTTACCTTACCTGTATGAGTTAAATGTGCCCCTATACATAAATCTTGAAAATCACCTTGACGATAAAAAGTTATTTTTTCTCCTTCTGGGATATCTGAAAGTAATTCAAGTTTATACGTTTGATTCTTTTTCAATAAAATTTCTTCTGCTTCTGTTTTTGAATATTCTAATCTTTCAATTGGGAAATTTGCTTTTATAATTCTCTTCATTTCTTGTTCAATTTTATCGAAGTCATCTCTCGAAATTGATGTTACAAAATCAAAGTCATAATAAAATCCATTTTCAATTGATGGACCTATCGCAAGTTTTACCGTTGGGAATATATTTGAAACTGCTTGTGCCAAAATATGTGAACATGTGTGTCTATACATTTTTTTCCCATCTGGATCATCAAATGTAATAAATTCAAGTGTGCAATCAGAGTCAATTACAGTATAAAGTTCTTTAACTATATTATTTAATTTAATACCAATAACTCTTTTAGAATCTTGAAAATTAATGTCTTTAAGTATTTCAAACGCTTTTTTGGGTTCATTGTAATTTTTAACGCTAAATCCTACAACACTTACTTGCATAACTACTCCATCACTCAACACATTTTATTATAAACGAAAGTTTATGTAACTTTCTAGGAACTATCTTATATGGTTTTTTAATACAAGCAAGAGCAGGGATATCGCCACCTACTCCTTTTTGCATCCCATCAATTGAAATCTCATAAACATTATCATGGTTTAATTCATGCATATGAGTTGCTTGTTCTAATTCTTCCATCGAATAATCGTGTGCTGAAAATTCAAATGGCGAATCGACTGCCTCAATTCTTATTCCATTTTTTACACCAAACTCAAGATATCTAACATCTGTATGATTACCGTTTTCTTGAGGCACAATATATTCATGTTGGAAGTCAGATATTTTCCCAGTGTATATCCCAATCATTGCAGAATCTTTTCTGTCACAATAGTTTTCATGTGGCCCACGACCATAGAATTTTATATTGTCATCTAATTTTGTCTTAAATCTAAAGCCATATCTATCTAATTGGAATAAATTGTTGTTACACAATAAGGTAACCAAAATCCCTTCTTTAACTGCTGTATATTCTGCTTTTAACTTACTGAATCTTAAGCCACTTCTCCAATTTACTGAGTAAGTATTATGATTTATTGTTTGATTTGTAATTATTAATTCTTTAACAGCATTCTTAAAGTATAATTTACCAAATAACTTAACAACGAAACGTGGTAACATTGCGGAAGTGTCATTATCAATAGGTGCTCTAAAGAAATTTAATTTCATGCTGTTTGTAAAAACTTGTTTACCATCGACTTTTAAAAATTCAATAAATCCTGTTGACTTGTTTATTGCTGCAGAAATCCTATCTGAATTTAAAATAATATAGTCGTTTTCTTGCACCACTTTAGAAGTTGATATAGGTGTAATTGATGACTTTATTTCTTGTTTGATTATTAATTGCTCTGCCGCAACAATTTCGCCTTTTTTAAATATTGTTTCATTTGATTTGTATTTTGCAAAAACATTGATAAATATGTCGTTTCCATTCTTATCTTCAAGATTAAATGGTATATCAAATTCCTCAGATGTTAACGGTTTAATTGAAGTAACATTGAGTGTTTTAGTTTCAATGACAATTCCATCAATGACTAGGTCTGCTTGAAATTCAAACTTAGAAATATCAGTAAATAAATATTCGTTTACAATTTTAATTTTATTGTTTTCTAATTTAAATTGTATTTGTTGATATACTTTTTTTACTTCATACATTGACGGATTAAATGATCTGTCAGCCCTTACAATACCATTACAAGAAAACGTTCCATCATTTGGATAATCGTCCCAATCGCCACCATAAGTCCATTCAGTCTTTCCATTAGCATTTACACGTTTAATTGATTGATCTGCAAAGTCCCAAATATATCCACCACATAATCTATCGGACGATTTAAATTTATCCCAATAATCTTTGAAATTGCCTAAACTATTTCCCATTGCATGTGCGTATTCACAAAGTATAAATGGTTTATCCCGATATGATTTAGGTGTTAATTTAACTCCAGATGGTTGATATAAAGCTCTTGCATGCGTGTGGTTTTTGTTCTCTTTAATCTCATCAATTAATTCCAACTTAGTATACATTTCGCTCAAGATATCTGTATATTTTAATTTCAAATCTGATTCATAATGAACTGGTCTATCATCAAGTTCCTTAGCAATTTTATACATACTTTCAAATGATTTACCATTTCCTGCCTCATTTCCTAGAGACCAAAATAAAATACAAGGATGATTTCTATAACGTAAGACCATATTTTGCATACGCCAAGTTGTTTGTTCAACCCAGTATTGAAAACTGCCTGGATATAGATGTGCAATACCATGAGTTTCTAGATTATTTTCAGACATAACCATTATTCCGTATTTATCACACAATTCATAAAAATCTCTTGAATTAGGATAATGTGAGGTTCTTATGCTATTGATATTATTTCTTTTTAACAAAATTATGTCTTTTTCAATTAAATCTCGTGGAACTGCATGACCGTATTCAGGATGAAATTCATGTCTATTAACTCCTCGTATTTTTAATACTTTATTGTTCAATTTAATAGTTGGCTCATTGTCTCCAATTTTTGGAACAATCTCAATTTTTCTAAATCCAAAGTTTAATTCACGTCTATCTAAAAGTTTTTTACTAGAGTCATATACGCTTAAACGTATTAAATATAGATTTGGATACTCGCTACTCCATAATTTAATATCTGACAATTGTTTGTCAAACGCTATTGTTTTTTTATCACAATCAATTAATTCATCTATTGATGACTCTTGCTTGAATATAGACTTTTTATCATCTATAAGTTCCAATTCCACCGTTGCATTTTTTAATGAAGTATTTTTATTCCTTATTACACAATCTACGAGTAACTCTGGTTTACTTAAATCTTCACCAAATTTTGCTCTAGCATATATGTCTCTAAAATATGTTTTTGGAATAAAAATTAAATTTATATCACGAAAAATTCCTGATATTCTCCACATATCTTGATCTTCAAGATAACTACCAGTGCAGAATTGATATACTAAAATTTTTATTTCATTTTCACCTATTTTAAGATATTTAGTTATATCATATTCTTGATAGTCAAAAGAAGATTCTGAGTACCCTACAAACTCGTTATTTACATATACTTCTGCTGCAGAATTCGCCGCAAAATTGATAGAAATGTTATCGTCTAGATTTTTAATTTCAAATTTACGCATGTATAAACCACAAGGGTTTTTATATGGGTCTATATGCGGTTTTCTACATCCCTTAGTAATGATAGCATCTGGATATTTAATATTAGTATATTGTGGCTTACCGTATCCCTTTAATTGCCAATTGCTTGGAACAGAAATTACTTTCCATTCAGTAGGATTTAATGTACTGATTTTTTCTGATTGAAAATATTTAAAATTCCAATCGCCATTTAACGATTGAATTTTTTTATTTCCTTCACTATCTATTGGAAAGCCTGCAGCGTGTTTTTTAGATAAATTAATTTTATAAATATTTTTATCATTATGGAAATTATTCATTTTTCTTCCCCACAATTAATTTTCTACATGATCCGCATTCAATAATCTCACCTGCTAACATTCTTTTTGATAAATCGTTATCTATATTAATTGTACAATGTGGACAGTTGAATGTGGATACACCATTTTTATATTTAATTACTTTTAAAACAGTTATAAATTTTTTATCTGCTTCTTGTTCTGCTTGTTTATTTTTGAATATATTTAATTGATCCTTAGGGATTAATTTCTCAACTTCAGCCTTCTCTTTTTCTAATGATAATATCTTTGCTTTAATTTGTTTTTGTAAATCAGTATATTTAAGATTATCTTCATTCAATTCACTTTTGAGTTCGAGGTAGCGTTTTGCAATTCCTTCATAATTATTAAGTAATTTTTCACATTTTTCTATATCTTCTATAATACTATTTTCATAAACTTTAATTCTTTCAAATTCTTCTTCGATTTTTTTTGAATAATCATCTACTAATACAGAATCAAATGTATTTTTAATTTTTTCAGAAGTTGTTTCATATAGTTTTGACGCTTTATCAATGTATTTTTGGATTACTGGTAAATTTTTATCTAAATTTTTTTTAACTTTTTCCAACTCATCAAAAATCGTTTCACACTTTTTTACGTTATCTTTCTTATTTTTATATTTGATAAAAAATTCGTGTTTTGGAATGGCAATATAAATTTGATTTATGTTTTCAATAACTTGTTGATATTTAAGTAATGCTTCGTAATCCATTGTTTCTCCTAATACTCAATGTATGGTTTTATGCTTTTATTTGGTATTGAATTTATTCCACTATTTTTAAGTATATCACAAATTATACCTTCAAATGGTAATTCACTATTGAAATGAGAAAATTCCAATATTCTTAAATTTTCACTGTCAATGTAATAATTATGTTTAATTTCACTGGATACAAAAATATCAACATTATCTCTACAAAAATTAAAGGATGCTTCATTTATTCCAGCACCAGTTGATAAAAAAATTCTTTCAATGCTATCTTGTAAATCACCTTTGATTTTGTACTTTTCTTCTCCAAGAATAGATTTTAAATTATCTGCTAACTTGCGTATATTAGTTTTGTTAATTTCAAAATAAACACCAGTTTCAGCAGATTTAATGTTTTCCCCATGAAGTTTATTTGCAATATAAAAATTCATGCTAAAGTCGCAATTGTCCATATTAGTATGCATTGCATAAATTGAAATATTGTTTTTGATTGCCAAAGAAAGAGGACTTGTTAAATTAATACTTTTAATAGGTTTAAAAATAATTGGATGATGCGTAACTATTAAGTTACACTTTTCACGTATTGCTTTTTTTACACTGTCAATAGAACAATCTAATGTAACTAAAACTTTTGAAACTATTTCATTAGAGTTCCCACATAACAAACCAACATTATCCCATTCCTCCGCAAATTCACAAGGAGCAATACTTTTAAGAACTGAGATAACATCGGATACTAGCATTGTTTAATTATATTTTCAAGTTCATCAATTACTTGAGATAATGAGTTTTTCTTAATCTGTTTTAATAAAGACAGTTTGTACTTTAAAAATTCAATACTTGATGGGTTTTGATTATAAAATTTACCATATTTAATTTGCAAATCAGATAGTTCCTCATTTCCTTTTACTGCTTTAATTATTGGATACCATTTTCTATTAAAAAGTAACATTTCATCAAGCTCAATTTTATATCCCATTTCAACTAGTTTTGTTCTAACTATTTCTGAATGTGTATTAGGTGATAAAACGTAACAATTGAATTTTTTTTGATTTGAGATTATTTCAGAAATATTATCCCCACCTATTCCAGCAATAACAATACACTCTACTTCATCATATTTAATAGGATCTAATCCATTACCTAATCTAGTTTCTATGATTCCTTCAAAGCCGTTTTCTGATATTGCTTTCTGTGCCTTTTCTAAACATTTCTCTTTTATATCTGTGGCTATTATTTTCTTAACCTCATTAGCCTTCATAATTGATAATTTCCCATGATCAGTTCCAACATCGGCAAATGTCATATTACCAATTACTTCAGCAATCCTTTGTAATCTATTATCAACTTTAAACATCGAAATCCTCCAATTTTTTTGTTTTTGCTGGCGATTTTAATTTCTTAATTGCCTTAGCTTCAATTTGTCTAATTCTTTCTCTTGTAACATTGAATTCCTGTCCAACTTCTTCAAGTGTTCTTGTATGCCCATCGTCAAGACCATATCTAAGACGTAGAACCTTTTCTTCTCTTGCTGAAAGTGTTTTTAAAACTTCCATCAATCTTTCTCTTAAAATTTTATGATCAGTTGCTTCAACTGGTGAGACTGCTGAATGATCTTCAACAAAATCTCCAATATGGCTATCATCTTCTTCCCCAATTGGAGTTTCAAGCGAAAGTGGATCTTGGTTAATTTTTTGAATCTCCATAACTTTTTCTACAGTTAATCCCATTCTTTCTGCAATTTCTTCATATGTTGGTTCTCTATTCAATTCTTGAGTTAATGTACGTATTGTACGAGACTGTTTGTTTATTGTTTCTACCATATGAACAGGGATACGAATCGTTCTTGATTGGTCAGCAATTGCCCTTGTAATAGCTTGTCTAATCCACCAAGTTGCATATGTTGAGAACTTAAACTCCTTTCTATAGTCAAATTTTTCTACAGCTTTCATCAAACCAAGATTACCTTCTTGAATCAAATCTAAGAATGACATACCTCTTCCTGTCCATTTTTTAGCATGAGAAACTACTAAACGCAAGTTAGCCTCCGTGAGTTGTTTTCTAGCATCATCATCGCCTTCTTCAATTCTCATTGCCAATTCTTTTTCTTGCTCTTTATCTAATAGTTTAACTTGCCCAATTTCAGTTAAATATAGTTTTACAGAATCATCAACATATTTATCAAGAGACATCCCAGGATCATTGAAGTCAAGTTTTATATTATCTTCAGTTTCAATTATTTTGATCCCAGCACTTCTAAATTTCGTATATATATATGTCATTTCATCAACTGAAGGATTATATTTAATGAGTTTATTATCTATGTCTGTGTCTTGAAGTGTCTTTGTTTTAAATGCCTGTTTAAATAGACGATTTAAATCACAAATTAATGAAAATAATGAAGAAGTCTGTTTTGAATTTAGTCCAAAATTATCAGATATAAAATCTACTTGCGTGAACAAATCATCAATATCATAAAGATCAGGATTTAGGTCTTCAGAACTCTCAACTTTTAAATTTTCTTCACTTTTCTTTCTCTTTTCTCTTGATACTTTAGGTGTTGAATCATTTGCTTCACAATTAGTATTTTCAGCAGATGTTTTTATTTTACTTTCTTCTTTACTTATAGATTCTTCCGATTTTTGTTTTTTGATTTTTCTAGTTAAACTTTTTGGCTTTGTTTCATCAATTTGTGTTTCTTTAATTTTTTCTGTTACTAAACTCGTTTTATTTTTGTTTTCATCTTTTGTATTTTTTGTTTTTTTCAATTTAACTTCTTTAGTCTTTGAATCTTTTTCAATATTTATTTTTGTTTTATTACTAGACTCAACTTTTTTATCAGATTCTTTTATAATATTTCTATCAGAAAGAATTATTGAAAGTGCTGTTAATTTTTCCATTTATGCCTCACTTTTACTTTTTATACTTGCATCATATGCTTGTTTATTCTTTATTTTCTTTAGATTAATAGCAAGTATTCTATAATTTTTAATATACGTACTCTTTTCATTTTCGAGACTTACACATTCTTTATCAACCAAATCATTATACTTGAAATTATTAGTACTAATCAATTTTTTAACGAAATTAGTTTTATTTAGCAACTCCGATCCAACATTTTGAAAATGACTAAAAAGTTTAGCAATTATCTTCTCTGAATCCATTGAAAAATTATTTTTGATTAGATTGAATGCTTCCCTACACAAGTTGTTTGTGAACATATTTTGATCTAAATCATTTAACACCACAAAGTCATATTTCTTTACTAAAAAATGCAATACAACTATTTCTGCTTCTAACTCCTTACTAATCTTTTGTTGAACTTCTAACTTTGTAATTGGTTCTTGAACTTTCTTCTCTAGATTTTGATATACCTTAATCCCATAATCTTTTTCAATTTTATTTTTTATTATATCTAAATATTCATTTGGAATTTTGTTTAAAATATTTTCTTCAACCTTTTTTTTGAATTTGATTTGATCATCAACAGAATTCAAATCTAGATCATTCTTTTGACATTGAATTAAATAGTCTATTGCTCCTTTAGCACTGTCGATTTTTTTTAGGAAGCCCTCTCTTCCAATTGTTTTTATCGTATCATCGGGATCCATTCCAAAATCTAAAGTTGCGATTTTAGTATTTAACCCAGCCGATAATAACGTTGGGATATTATTTTCACTTGCTTTTAATCCTGCTTCGTCACCGTCATAACAACAAATTACTGATTCTGAAAGTCGTCTAATTTCATTGCACTGTGTATTTTTTAATGCAGTGCCCATTCCAGCAACCGCATTCTTAATGCCTACAGATCCAAGCGAAATGACATCCATATAGCCTTCAACTAGTATAATTTCATTTATAGGATTCTGGCTTTTTCGTTCTTTTTTTATGTAATTAGCACCAAATACAATTTCACCTTTTTTAAATAAATGTGTATCCCCACTGTTAATGTATTTCCCACCTTCTTGATTTTCTTTAAATCTTCTAGCACCAAATGCTACACATTCATTTCTACTATTAAATATTGGAACAATGATTCTTTCTGCAAAGAAGTCAGTTTTGTACTGTGTTATGACCCCACAATCTAACATATCTTTTGTTTCGTAGCCCTTTCTGTTTAAATAATTAAAAAGTGCTGTTTTATTTGGAGACAAACCAATTGAGTAATAAGCAATTGAATCTGATGAAATGCCTCTCGTTTTTAAGTATTCTCGAGCATCTTTCCCATCATCAGTAGATAAAGTCTCTACATAAAATTTTCGTGTGTCTTCCATTAAATTTAAAAGATGTGCTCTTCTAGAATATTCTTCATTACTTGTAGAATGATTAGAAAATTTAGGGATTTCAATATTATACTTTTGTGCCAATACTTTTACAGCATCCATGAATCCAATAGATTCATACTGCATTACAAATGTAATCGCATTACCTGAGGCCTGACATCCAAAACAATGATAATAATCTTCATTAATACATAATGACTCATCATGTTCGTTATGAAATGGGCACTTTGCGAAGTTTCTACTGCCTTTTCTTTTTATTGGAATGTAACTAGAAATAACTTCTGATAAGTTAACAGTCGATAATAATCTCTCTTTAAATGAAACAAAATCCTCTATCATATGTAATTACATAAAATTATTGTAAAAGCCATTTCATAAAAAATGGCCTTTACAAATATACTTACTATAAAAGTTCTTAAGCTTTAAGTGCTGCTTGTGCTGCTGCAAGTCTTGCAATTGGAACTCTGTATGGAGAACAAGATACGTAATCCAATCCAACATTATGACAGAATTCAATTGTTGAAGGATCTCCACCGTGCTCACCGCAAATTCCTAGATGGATATTTGGACGTGTTTCTTTTCCTAGTGTTGCAGCAATCTTAATTAATTGTCCTACACCTTTTTGATCAACTCTTGCAAATGGATCTGATTCATAGATTTGTTTCTCATAGTAATCCTTTAAGAATTTACCTGCATCATCTCTACTAAATCCGAATGTCATTTGAGTTAAATCATTTGTACCAAATGAGAAAAATTCAGCTTCTTGAGCGATTTCATCTGCTGTTAATGCTGCTCTTGGAATTTCAATCATAGTACCAATCTTGAACTTTAATTTTGAATTTGAATCCTTAATTAACTTCTTAGCAGTTTCTGTTACTACATTTTTTACGTATGCTAACTCCTTTACTTCTCCGACTAATGGAATCATGATTTCTGGAACAATCTTCCACTCTGGATGTTTTTCATTAATTTTAATTGCTGCACCTATAACTGCTTTTGTTTGCATTACTGCAATTTCAGGATATGTTACAGACAATCTACATCCTCTATGTCCCATCATTGGGTTGAATTCGTGTAATGAAGTAATAATAGCCTTAATATCATCTACAGACTTATTCATTGACTCAGCTAAATCAGCAATATCTTCTGGGTCTGTTGGAAGGAACTCGTGTAATGGTGGGTCTAAGAATCTGATTGTTACTGGCAAGCCTTCTAATGCTGTATATATTTCTTCAAAGTCTCCTTGTTGGATAGGCAATAACTTTTCTAATGCTTTTTCTCTTTCTTCAACAGTGTCAGAACAAATCATTTGTCTAACAACTTTAATTCTTGACTCTTCAAAAAACATATGCTCTGTTCTACAAAGGCCAATTCCTTCTGCTCCAAATTCTTTTGCTTGTTTTGCATCTTTTGGAGTATCAGCATTTGTCCTTACTTTCAATTTTCTAAACTTATCTGCCCATTCCATTATCTTAGCGAAATCACCTGTTAATTTTGCTGGAACAGTTGGTATTTCTTCTCCATATATGTTACCTGTTGATCCGTCTAATGAAATCCAATCTCCTTCTTTGAAAATTCTTCCTGCTAATTCAAACTGCTTATTTTCTTCGTCAATTTTAATTTCTCCACATCCTGATACACAGCATGTTCCCATTCCCCTAGCAACAACAGCAGCGTGAGATGTCATACCGCCACGAACTGTTAAGATACCCTGTGAATGATTCATACCTTCAATATCTTCTGGTGATGTTTCTAGTCTTACTAAGATAACTTTCTTTTCACCTTTTTCTGTTACCCACTCTGTTGCGTCTTGTGCTGTAAAGACAATTTTACCAGTTGCTGCTCCTGGAGAAGCTGGCAATGCTGATGCAATCTTTTGTGCTGCCTTTAATGCTTTTGCGTCGAATTGTGGATGTAATAATGCATCAAGCTGTTTTGGATCAAGCATAAGAATTGCATCCTTTGGTTTAATCATTTTTTCATCAACTAAATCACATGCAATCTTTAATGCAGCCTTTGCTGTTCTCTTACCGTTTCTTGTTTGCAACATGAACAATTTGCCTTCTTCAATTGTGAATTCCATATCTTGCATATCACGGTAATGCTTTTCAAGTTTATTAACAATTTTTTCAAATTCGTCATAAACTGCTGGGTTTTCTTTTTTTAATTTAGAAATTGGAGAAGGAGTTCTTACACCCGCAACAACGTCTTCACCTTGTGCGTTCATTAAGTATTCACCATATAATCCTTTTTCTCCTGTTGCTGGATTTCTTGAGAATGCAACTCCTGTTCCTGATGTCTTGCCCATGTTTCCAAATACCATCATTTGAACATTAACAGCTGTTCCCCAACTTCCAGGGATATCATTCATTCTTCTATAATAAATAGCTCTTGGGTTGTTCCAACTTCTAAAAACAGCCTTAATTGCTCCCATAAGTTGTTCTTTAGGATCTTGTGGAAATGATTTACCAATTTTATTTTTATACTCAGCCTTAAATGATTCTGCTAAATCTTTTAAATCTTCTGCTGTAAGTTCTGTATCTAACTTAACGCCTCTTTCTTCTTTTTTCTTATCAATTAATGTTTCAAAATATTTCTTTCCAACTTCCATTACGACATCACTATACATTTGAATGAATCTTCTGTATGAGTCGTATGCAAATCTTGGATTATTTGTTTTTGCTGCGAATTTTTCTACAACAACGTCATTTAGACCCAGGTTAAGAATCGTATCCATCATTCCTGGCATAGATGCTCTTGCTCCAGATCTTACCGAAACTAACAAAGGATTTTGTTCTGAACCAAATTCTTTACCTGTAATTTCTTCTAACTTCTTAATGTTTTCCATTATTTCTGCTTCGATTTCAGAATTAATCTTTTCTTTATCTGCATAGTATTGTGTACACGCTTCTGTAGTAATAGTGAAACCTTGTGGAACAGGCATACCTAACTTAGTCATTTCAGCTAAGTTTGCTCCCTTACCACCAAATAATTCTTTCTTCTCGAAATCTACTTGTAAATCTGCTGCTTCTTTAAATTGATAAACGAATTTCATTGAAATTCCTCCTTAAAATTTATATTAAAAGTATATCAAACGCCAAAATTGTAGGCAAATTTAATGCTCGGATTGTGATTATTTATGACAAATCAAATTTTGTTATGATTTTATTTTCTCATCTTTGACACTTGCAGGCTCACGAACCCCCTAAATAGTCAGTAAA
>CAUSLO010000027.1:0-17155 GCA_963532875.1 uncultured Clostridia bacterium
TTTACTGGGGTTTTCGTGGGTTGGTGTGCCCACAACTGTCAAAGATGAGAATATATATTTAAAAGAATATCACAATAAAACGAAAAAAAAAATAAATTGATCATAACCCCCCAAAATTGGGGCAAAAAAAGAAGGTTAATTTTTTAATTTTCATATTGAGATTTTATCTTTAAATTGCTAAAATACTTTTGATTGCTTATTGGAATCAAGGAGACAGTATGGAAAAAATAGGAATCATAGATATTGGTTCAAATTCGGCAAGACTAGTTTTGGTAAATGTTCTTGATGGTGGTTTTTTTGTAGTCTTTGATGAAGTTAAAGAAAGCATCAGACTTGGGCAAGATTTAGATTGGAATGGTGATGGATTTATCAAACCCCATCGTATTGATCAAACAATTAAAACTTTAACAATGTTTAGAAAACTTTGTGAGGCAAACAAGGTTGATAAAATTTACGCATACGCAACATCCGCAGTGCGAAGAGCAAAAAATCAAAAGAGTTTTTTAGATGAAGTTACAATGACATGTGGAATTAAAATTAAAGTATTAAGTGTTGAAGAACATACAATGCTTATATACAATGGTGTAATAAACTCAATGGATATCAACAAGGGGTTTGTAATGGAAATGGGCGGAGGCTCAACAACATTATTCCATTATAATCGTAGGGCACTTATCGACAGTGTATCTATTCCATACGGAACAGTAACTATGACCGATATGGTCAAGGATATTGAAGACCCAGTAGAGAGAAATAAAAAAATAGAAGAATTCATGAAAAAGGAATTCGCAAAGATAGAATGGCTTAAAGACATAGACAAGGATGCAACATTCATTGGAATTGGTGGAGCGTTCAGAAATTTGGGAAGAATTTCTAGGTTAATTAGAAAATATCCATTCAATATGACACACAACTATGAGATGTCCATGAAAGACTTTAAAACAATACATGAGACGATTAGACAACTTGATATAAACAGCACAATGCAAATTAAAGGGTTATCTCAAGGAAGAGCAGATATATTCCCATCAGCGTTGGGCATTATGAATGCGTTGTTTGATAATTTCGATTTCAACAAGATAACAATCGGTGGATGTGGCTTAAGAGAAGGAGCAATGTTTAGGTATGCCTCACCATATGTTTGTGATAGACCTTTGCCAGACATTCTAGGACATTCTCTCTATACACACATGAAATACTTTGATTTAAATATCTCTCATGCAGAATATGTTTATGACTTAGCAATGCAGTTGTTTAAGCAAATAAAGGTATTACACAAAATGCCTCGTAGCTGTCAGAAAATTTTAAGGACTGCAGCTTTATTATCCGATAGCGGAATGAAAATAAAATTCTACAATTACAAGAATCACAGTGGATATATTATTCTAAACAGCAACATATATGGTCTTTCACATAAAGACATGTTAATGGCATCTGTTGTTGTTCAAGGTAGACCAAAAGAAGCAATTAGCAAAGAAGATATAATCAAGTATCGTGAGTTAATTGATGAGACCGATGTTTCTTATATTAAACAATTGAATGTATTGCTAAGAATAGCAAAAGCATTTGATCGTAGCATGAGCCAAACCATTACAGGAATGACATGCGATATATTAGGTGATAGCGTAATCATCAAGACAGAACAAAAAGAAGGAGCAGATTGCTCAATAGAGATTAAAGCAGCACTGACAGTTGCAAATGACTTTAGAAACGCATTTGGCAAAGGGCTTGAAATTCTCTAGACAGATAATATTAGCATCTAACTCACCAAGGCGAGTTGAGATACTAAAAAGTTTATGCATACAGTTTGAACAAAAAAGTTTAAACGTTGCTGAAGAAACAAATGAAACCAAACCGTCAAAGATGGTTGTTGATGTAGCGTTTAAAAAAGGCGTTGATGTTGCAGAACAAAACAAAGACGCTTTAATAATTTCTGCAGATACAATTGTTTTTCGGAAGAAAGTATATACAAAGCCAAAAGACACGAATGATGCTTTTAATATGCTTAAGGAATTAAACAACAAGTGGCATAGTGTTTATACAGGCGTTTGTTTATTTTTCGGCGGAACGGTTAAGAAGTTTTCAGTCAGGACTCTTGTTAAAGTAAATAACTTGTCTGACGAAGACATAAAGAGATATATAAGCGACTTTAACCCATTAGATAAGGCTGGAGCGTATGGGATACAAGATGGAGTTATTGTAAAAAAATATATAGGTTCTTATCAAAATATTGTTGGGTTACCAATAGAAAAATTGATAAAACACCTAAAAATAGCGGATTAGAATACCTAAAAGGTGGAAAATGATAGAATTGTCGATAGACTTAGGAAGCAAATATTTTAGAGTAGCCCAACGAGGTGTAGGTATACTTTTGTCAGAGCCTTGCATAGCAATTGTAGAGAAATATAAGAACAAATATGAGATAGCCGATGCTGGATATGCTGCAGAAAGCATTATTAGCAAAGCAATGGGAGCAATACGAGTTGTTGAACCAGTTAAAGAAGGGATAATTGTTGATGAAGAGCTATTCATCAAGTTAATCAAGTATTTCTTCAAAAAGATTTATCCTAAAAAACTCGTAAAGCCAACAATTAAGGCAATTATATCTATAACTTGCTCTATGTCTAACTCTGAGCGAAGAGTAGTTGAAAAATGTTTTTATAAAGCAGGGATAAAAGAAATTATTCTAGTTGAATCCCCGATATCTTTATTGGCTGAATCGAAAAGCGTTGGTGGTTTGTTTGTAGACATAGGTGGCGGGAAGACAGAAGTCTGTGCAGTTACCAATAGAGGAATAATAAATGGATATACAGTTAATATTGCAGGTGATGCATTCAATGAAGCCATAATAGATAAAGCAAATTTACAATATGGAGTAAAGATAGGTAAGAATACAATAGAGTCATTGAAGAAGTCAGCACTTTCCTTATACGTAAACGACGATGCTTCATATCCAATCACAGGTGGTGGAACTAGTGGTGAAATAAAAACACTAACCATAACTGCAAAGTTTATGCGCGAAGCAGTAATTCCAAGGCTAAATGACATTATAGAAGTTATCATGCTTGTAATTTCAGAGACGGCACCTGAGTTATCTTCAGAGATTCTCAGAAAAGGAATTACCTTAACTGGAAATTCAGTAAATATTCCAGGACTAATAGACTATTTCAAAAAGGCACTTGAACTGCAAATCAATGTTCTATCAGATATTGATAACTCAGTGGTTTTGGGTGGAACAAAATTCTTTGATAATAAAAAAATCCTATCACAAATGTTAGGAGTGAAAATAATATGATTGCGAACAAAGTACTTAACAACGGATATAAAATGCCAGAGATAGGCTTTGGAACATATTTAACGCCCGACGGAGAAGTTTGTGCAGAGTCAGTCAAGTACGCAATTAAATGTGGATATAGACATATAGATACTGCAGAATTTTATCAAAATGAAAGCGGAGTAGCAGAAGGTATTCATCGTTCAGGCATCAAGCGAGAAGAACTATTCTTAACAACAAAGGTTTGGAATACAAATCAAGGATACGAGAAAACACTTCATTCATTTGAAGAATCTCTCAAAAGACTCAAAACAGACTACTTAGACCTATATTTAATTCACTGGCCTTCACCAATAGCATTTCGGAAAGAGTTTCCAAAGATGTATGTTGAGACGTGGAGAGCATTTGAGAAGTTATATAAAGAGGGTAAAATCAAGTCAATCGGTGTGTGTAATTCGTTAAAACACCATCTTGAGGCATTAATAAAGCAAGCAGAAATTAAGCCAATGGTAAATCAAATAGAATTTCATGTTGGATATACACAATCTGAAGCAGTTAAGTATTCAGAAGATAACAATATAATCGTCCAAGCATGGGCTCCAATTGCAAGAGCAAATGAGTTTAACAACAAATTAATAACCGAATTAGCAAAGAAATATGAAAAGACACCAGCACAAATCCTCATCAGATTCTGTTTGGATGAAGGAACAGTACCATTGCCAAAATCAGTTCATAAAGAAAGGATAAAAGAGAACTTTGAAATTTTTGATTTCAATTTATCAAAAGAGGATATTCAAGTCTTAGAAAAATATAAAGGCAACGCATATGGATCATTGCCAGATGTGGCGGAGTTTTGATGTATAACATTGGTGTAGATATCGGGGGTACAAATATTAAATGCGGACTTGTTGATGACAAGGGAAATATTCTATACAAAGAAAAAATCAAAACAAAAAAACAAGTTGAGCCATCAGTATTAATCGCTGACATAGAAAGCATGATTCAATCAACCCTTATAAATGGAAAGGTTAAACTTTCTGAAATAAATTCTATAGGAATTGGTGTCCCTGGAATTTGTAACGAGAATGTTGGTGAAGTTCGATTCTGTGCAAATATTAATTTCAAAAATGTTCCATTGGTAGATATCTTGAGTAAAAAATTAAATTTCAAAAATATGTATCTAAGCAATGATGCTAACTGTGCAGTTCTTGCTGAAAGTTTATTTGGAGCAGCAAAAGGAAGTAAAGATTGCGTCCTCATAACCATTGGAACAGGAATAGGGACAGGAATCATTTCCGAAGGCAAATTTATAAAAGGAAGAGCAGGGCTAGGTGCAGAAGGTGGACATACAATAATTGAAATAGGTGGAAAAAAATGTGGTTGTAATGAATTAGGTCATTATGAAGCATATGCATCAACAACGGCAATACTTAAACAGACCCAGGCAGCGATTGAAAAGAACCCTAATGGAATACTTGCAAAAATGGGTAAAGAGAAGGTTAGCGGATATACTGTATTTGAAGCAGAACGAGCGGGAGACAAAGAGGCGACAAAAGTCATTGATCAATTCCTAGAATATGTCGCTATAGGTGCTCAAAACTTTGCAGTGCTATTTGCCCCGGAATATATAATTTTAGGCGGAGCCATTTCTAACGAAGGCGAAAGGCTAACTAAACCAGTTGAGAAATATCTTTCAGAACATTTATTCTTTAGAGGTCATGTTGAGATACCAAAGGTGGTTACCTCAAATATAAAGAATGACGCAGGTATTATTGGAGCGGCATACTTATATACCCAAAGATGAAGAAACTTTTATTTTATTCACACGACGATATAACAATATGTAAAAAAGAAGACAACGGCAAAGAAGAGCATATTTCATCTTTCAAAACGTCAAATAGAATAGGGTCAATATATAAAGGTGTTGTTGTAAAATCATTTTCAAAATTAGGATACTGTTTTGTGGATATAGGTATCGGTGCAGAAGTTTTTTGTCCAGAAAAATTATCAAACGGCTACGAAGGTTTATTCCAAATAACGAAAAATCAAAAAGAAAATAAACCATGTGAGGCTACATCAAAACCATTTCTAATAAATAAATTCCTTAAGTTTCAACCAGGAATTGAATCCAGGCTATCTCACAATATTAAAGAAAAAGAAGCCGTCAACTTATTAAAATACATACCTTTAAATGGATTCATAATTCGATCTTCGTCTCTAAAAGTAGACCCTAATCAACTAAACCTACAAGCAACAGCACTAACTATAAAATGGGAAGAAATTAAGCAAAAATCAGCAAAAGTAGGAAAAATAGGGGCTGTGTATATACCCCTTGACCCAATTTTGGCAATGATTGCACGAGAAAACCCAGATTCACTAGAAACAAACAGCCTCGAAATATCAAAGAAATATCCAACCATACAATACGACCCAAACATGAAATCCATATCTTTTGACAGAGTTGTTAAACTGCCAAATGGTGGGGAAATAGTGATAGACAAAACAGAAGCCATGTGGGTTATAGATATTAATTCATCAAATGCTTGCAAGTACAACAATTCACGAAATTCAGATGAAACCAATTCGCTAGCAGTTAAGGAAATAGCAAAAATACTAAGAGAGCGATGCATCACAGGACAAGTAGTTATAGACTTCATCACAAGCACAAAAAAACAAATACCAAACTTGATTTTACAAATGAAAAGTGCAACTAGTGGAGACAGCGTTAATCAAACCAGTATCGTAATGTTGTCAGCATTTGTTATGTATCTGACACGAAGTGAAAATAACGATTATTAGAAAAATCAATTTAATGATATTCTTGATATGTTTAGAGATTAAAAATGCAGAAAGATAGGATAATTAATTTAATAGTATTAATCATATACATGATTCTTATGATTGGCATAGGTTTCATTTTTTATAGGAAGAAAATTTCAAGTTCTGAGTTTGTGCTTGGTGGAAGAAAACTTAATCCTTGGGTAACGGCGTTATCTGCAGAAGCGTCTGATATGAGTGGGTGGATGTTGATGGGGTTGCCAGGGCTTGCATATTCTGGAGTATTACTTGTAAACGGTCAAACACGAGAAGCAATTTGGACAGCAATCGGTCTGTTACTTGGAACAATCCTCAACTGGGTATTGGTGGCGAAGAGACTAAGAATATACACTCAGATCTCTGGGGATGCACAAACCATATCAAGTTACCTAAACAATAGATTTAAAGAAAAGACAGGGATATTGAAAGTAGTTTCTGGAATAGCGTTGTGTATCTTTTTCACAGTCTATGCGGCATCAATGTTTTCTGCGAGTGCAGTTTTATTTAAAGATTTATTTAATATCAAATACAAATGGGCGTTGTTAATTGGGGTTGTAGTAATCACTAGTTATGTAATGTTAGGTGGTTTTCTTGCAGCAAGTTGGACGGATTTCTTCCAAGGGCTCTTGATGTTTGGGGCAATTATTGCAGTTCCATTGATAGCAATTGCGAGGATGGACGCAGTAACAAGAACAGAAACAGGTTCTTTAATCACTAGTTCATTCAAGTTGTTTTCAGACACATCAAAAGGCCCAACAGTATTAGATATCATAGGAGGAATTGGTTGGGGACTGGGATACTTTGGAATGCCACATATACTCGTTAGATTTATGGCGATAAAAGATCCAAGGAAAACAAAGTCATCAATCTTCATCGCATTAGTTTGGGTAACCATTGCCTTATTCTTTGCAATCCTAGTTGGCATAGTTGCTAAGTCATGGATCAAGAACGGAACAGAAAATAGTGAAAGAGTATTTATTGATTTATCACGCAGTCTGTTACATCCAGTAACGACAGGAGTAATTATATCCGCAACTATCGCAGCAGTAATGTCAACGGCAGATAGTCAATTGTTAGTTGCTTCAAGTGCAATAGCAACCGACATATACGGAGAATTTAAATCAAAGAAAAACAAAAAAGTCAGTGAAAAGAAAATGCTTAGACTTAGTAGAGTAGTTATTTTAATTCTTGCTATCATTGCCTTCATAATTGCATTAGATGAAAAGAGTTCAATTTTCAAATTAGTTAAATATGCGTGGGGTGGCTTGGGAGCAGCGTTCGGACCAGTCATGTTATTTTCGCTATACTCAAAGAAATTAAATAAGTATGGAGCGGTTGCGTCAATTTCAACAGGAGTAATAGTAACAATTCTATTTAAATATTGGTTATCAAGGTATGGCGGATTCTGGGCTATATACGAGTTAATTCCAGGATTTGTACTTTCAACATTTATGTTATATCTAGTGTCATATGCAACAGCAAAAAAAATAGACGAAGAAACAAATAGAGAGATTGAAAGAGAGTATGCAATTATTGTCAACACGTTAAAGAAAATTAGAAAAGATAAATTCTCATCATTAGAAACAATCGTTGAAAAATCTATAGCCCATGAGGATATGAAGGCAAATGAACAAATTCACATAAAAGAATACGGAATTAAAACTAATCCATATTTACTGTTGTGTCATCCAAAATTCTATGAATTAGAATACAACGCAGAACTCATCAATAGATTGAGAGATAACTATTATGTATTAATTCCTAGAGTACAAGGATTCAATAACAGTCTTGCCGACTATACAAATGCCAAAGACATAGCATTACAAATTAAAGACAAGTTAGAAGAAATAGACTGTGCAAATATTAGCCATGCATACAGTTTTGGTTTTACAAACTCAATACTAGCAGAACTCTTAGTAGCAAACGCAGATATCAAAGAAACAATCCTAATGGCACCAAAGAGAAAAACAAATATTCATTCAATGAAAGAACTACAAGAAAATCATCTATCCATACGTCCATCAAGAACAACAATTAGAAGAGTAGAACACAGCAAAGACACATATGATTTAAAAGATAAAAACGTAACGTGCTTCATACTAAACGACTTAGTAGAGATAGAAAAAATTAATAACAAATTCAAAAATGCGAAAGTAGTGAACTGCATAGATTTGAACGATCAAACAGAACTAACAAAGATGTTATATTTTTTCTTTGGCTTTAAGGAGTACAAATAAACAAAATGTACACCGAGATACAGACTCAAGTTTAAGAAACAAAACAGTCAAATCAGCGAATCTTGTACTTTTGGTGCATTAGCACTCTAACAAGGAGACTGCTAAAATTCCCACTAGAAAAACAGCCAATAGAGGGTGTGGATGGCATAGTTAATCGATAGGTGTTTAAATCCTTAAAATGTTAAAATAATGTTAGCAAGTAGGGTTTTGGAGTTGAAAGCAGTATATGCTTGCACAAAAAAATATAAATCAATTAGATTTCACAAGTGAAACTTGTGAGTCAAATAGGAGTAAATATGAGGATAATTCCTAAGAGAGTATATAAAGCAATAATGATAGGGTTGTTGCCATTGTTATTGGCATTAACTCTAAGTCTAGTTGTTGCAACAGCAATAGTTGGGTTGAAGCCAAATCTACAAGTCAAAAACGGATTGGGAACATACGATGCAAAGCATAAAATATTCTATCCAGAGTTTGATGATTTAAAAGTTCAAGAGATATATAAAAACAAATATACTGATGGCAATGAACTAGGATTGAAGTATTCAGACATTTTTAAAGATGCTGATAAATCTCTTTCAAAATACAGTTTTGGTGGAGAAGGATTAGGTAGCAGTAACATTTTGAAGTTAAAGAGTACTGAAACAAAAATCACCCTCCAACGTAAAATTAAGAGAACATTTAGTAAGAAGAAAAAAGATTTCACAATAACAGTAAATTGGAAGAATGTAATGTTTGTAAAAGATGGGGAGAGGGAAGTTACATCTTTATTAAAATCAAGATTAGAAAAAGGAGATTCATTTAGCGACCTTGAAAGAGCATACAATTTTAGATATAGCACACTATCAGAAGTAGAAAAGGGAGCAAATCCAAAAATAGAATTTTCAAATTATCACGTTGCAGCAATCAAAGATGGGGGGGGGTACAAATCAATCCTTAGAAACAAAAACAAGACAGACTTTAATCTCGCAGAAGATAACAAACGTAAAGAATCAATAGATCAAGCAAGTCATCTTGAATTAATTAGTAATACAGCAACACAAGCACCATATCCAGTATTAACATTCCAAGTAAGAAATGACAGAAAAACTTTAATTAAAACTGAATTAAAAGATGAAGAAACATATAGAGTTGAAAATCTAGGCGTTTCAGATTATGAAAAGTTGGGCTACTCAGATTCGCTATTAAATCCAGCAGATTACGACACATGTACTGATGTATTAGAAGGTCAAGATATTCCGCTCAATAAACCTTTGTATATTTATGCATTCCTCAAAAACACAAAAAGGTTAATAAGTACAGATATTAAATATGAGTTTGAAATTGCTGATCAAAACGACAAGTACGAAAGCCCAGAGTTTGCTAAACTTCAGAAATCAATAGTTACACATAATTCAGAAAAAGGAGAAAACATCTCAGTAACTAATTTTGATGTATATTCAGCAGATAGAGATAAACGTTTGAAATTGCAAAATCAAACAGAGTTTGATGCAAATTCAAATAAGTATGATAAGCAACCAGAAATCTTCTACACTTCTGATAGGACAACATCAGAAACTTCAACTGATGGAAATATCGTAGACGATGGAAGTGCAAACTATAAGGTTATATTTAGATATAAGAGGAAGAGAGTTCTTGTTAGATTTATGATGCCAGAAGGCTCAAACCCAGCAACAATCGCTGAACAAACAGTAATGTTTGGATCAAAATTGAAACCAATTTCAACAGATATTACATATCGTCAATCTACTTGGAATGCCAACACTACTGCAACATTGAAGTATTTCTCAGAAACAGCAGTTGACTATTCAATAAACTATGCACAAGATGCAACAAAGTTTGACATTAGTAATCATGTATTTGATAAAGATGAAGACTTTGCACAACCAATTAAAATATTGCATCCAATCTGGAATAAAGCAGAACATGTGCCGGTTATGTTAAAACTATTTGGACAACAAACTAGTGGTGGTGAATATGACCAAGGCGTTGAGGGTGGCGCATTTGAGTATCAAGCAAATATAAATAAAAAGGATGGAGATAAAGTTAAGGTATCGGAGGTATTAGAATTTGTTAAACAACAAATAGATGACAATATATACAATAAAAATGACATCACATTTAAGTTTAATGGTAGCGAAATAGGTCAAAATGACGACATTAATGTGATGTTGCCACGAATAAGTGTTGAATTCTTTGTAAAAAGAAAAGTAAGAAGCATAATATTGAATACTAGTGAGACAGTAGATACAACTAATGTAAAAGGTGCATTTGAAATTTCATCTGATAAAAAGAGACTTAAGTTTAGGCATGGGTATCAATTTGTAGGCGATGAAAGTCCAACTATTCCAAGCCCAACGAATGCAAGATTTGAAGGATGGCAAAGAAACAATGTTCTATATGAATTTGTTGCACCTAATAAAGTAGAAGAGGATATCACATTGACTGCTAAGTTGGCTCAGAAAGTTGACATTAAGTTGGCACTCTACGGTCAAGATACAAGTGGTGAAGGATACACTAATATTGCAAACTGGACATCAAATATAACTAAGTATGAAGGAGATAAAGTAAGAGTATCTGAGGTATTAGACTTTGTAAAAAGCAATATAGATGAAACAGCGTATAACAAAGATTCGGTTACATTCAAGCATAACGGTTCTTCAATAAATGCAAACGATGATATAAACGTTGCCTTACCTTCTGTAGACATTGCATTCTATGTAAATAGGAACCTAAGAACTATCACTTTGAATACACCAAAGAGTGTAAATGTATCGGCTGTAACAGGAGCAGTTGAAATTACTAATGGAAATAAAACACTTAAGTTTAGACATGGCTATGTATTTGGAAACAATGCAAGTCCTTACATTCCAGATGATAACGAAGAAGAATTTTTAGGTTGGAAAATTGGAACATCTGATTTTGATTTTAATAATTATACAGTAACTCAAGACATAACATTGACGCCTAATTTGAAAAAGAAAAATGCGAGGATTACGATGTATCTAAACGGAATGCAAGCAAATGGACTTCGATACGTTGATGGTGCAATAACAGGCATCCCAGATAGTACTAATACAACAATAACGTTGACAATACCGTACAATAAACTTCCATATACGTTAAAAGAACTAACAACAGACTCTGGAGCAGTGGTGTATAATAAAAATACGCAAAGGCAAATTCACCCAAATGGATATACTGGAGCAACAACTATTAATACAGTTGGAGATAATTACAGTGTTACAGTCGCATATACAGAAGCAACATACGCAAACATGTATCCGCAAACAGAGGCTAGTGTGCCTGAAACAGTTGAGACTGAGGAAGTGGCTAATAATACGCCAAAGGCAGAACTCGGAACGTTCAGTTATACATTAGCATATAGTAAGGGTATTAAGTATGAGGTGTTAGGGGGTAAATATTATAAATTTGAAGTAGTAAATTGGGAATCGTTCCCTTCAAATTTTAATCAACAATGGACAAGGGATACTATAGATTTTTCATTATTTGATAAAGAAGGAGCAGGAGCAACTAATCAATATAGCAGTTCTTATGTGAAAGGCTATATTGACATAATGGCAAATAAAATGAGGGTCAGTGGTCTAGCGTTACCAAAACTCGGAGGGGCAGAGGTGCTTTCATATGAGGATGCAACTGCCTATGCAGATGACCCTACTGAAAAAGCAGCATTGCAGTATAAAAAAATAACTGATTATGCAACCGCTATTCATAGTAATTATCAGAAATACAGAAAACCTATAGGTTATATTACTTGCGATAGCAATACTTTCGACAGGACATGGCTAGGCACACACTTTGTAAGTGAGACTGCATATAGTTGTGTCATTAACAGAGATGGCAGTATTTTCCAAAGTGCTTTGTATAATGTATGCGGATTGCGAGTAGCAAAATAACTTAATTCTCAAAAGGAGTTTTGAAATTCTTGTCATCAGTACAGCGAACAAAGGCTGTACTGATGATAAATGAGCGTGTGTATTTTCAAATAGAAAAGATGTTATTACGATTAAAAAAGCAATTTTGCATCTTGTTTTTAAATAAGCAGATAAACGATAATACCGATTTTTGAGAAACAAACAATCAATCACTACAAAAAATAGGAATAAAAGTGTGCAAAATATGGGAATAAATATCGACAAAAATACGGAATTGTGCTAATTTGATTACAAGATGATTAATAACTACATTGAACGTATAATTGAAAAAGAAATTCGAGAAACCATGGAAGCGGTGGGTTGTGTTGTGATTGAAGGTCCAAAGGCATGCGGTAAAAGTACTACTGCCCAAGTATTTTCAAAGACGATAGTAGAATTACAACAGCCAAAAGAATTTCAAAGAATGCAGTTACTCATATCTAACGGTGGGGATATTTTTAACAAAGAGAAGCCGATACTGTTTGATGAATGGCAAAAGATACCAGAATTGTGGGATATGATTAGGGCAGATGTAGATCATACTAATGGAAAAGGTGATTATATATTAACAGGATCCGCCAAACCAATTGAAAATAATGCAAGGCATAGTGGAGTTGGAAGATTTGGAATTATTACTATGCGTCCAATGTCATTATTTGAAAGCAGTGATTCAAGTGGGTCTGTTTCGTTGAAACAATTGTTTGAAAGGACTAATAAAATAGAAGGGGAATCAACAGTATCATTAAATAAAATTGCTGAACTTATATGCCGTGGAGGATGGCCGGGAAGTTTATCTTTAGACAGTATAGGCTCACAAAAATATATATCTTCATACTACAAACTATTGACTGAAATAGATTTAAACGGAGTAGATGGTATAAAGAGGAATCCAGAACGAGCAAGAAGGATATTGAGGTCATTGGCGAGGAATATATCGTCATTTGCAACAGATAAGACAATAATTGATGACGTAAAGAGTAACGACAGTACATTAGATGAAAAGACGCTATCATCATATTTAAATGCATTGCGTAAGTTGTTCGTAATTGAAGACCAGCCAGCATGGTCGCCGAAACTTAGAAGCAAAACAACTTTTAGGACAAGTGCAAAAAGGCAATTTGTAGATCCTTCAATAGCCGGGGCAGCATTGGGGGCTAGTTCGGAAGATTTAATTGAAAACCCAGAAACGTTTGGTTTGTTATTTGAAAGTCTCTGCATAAGGGATTTAAGAATATACGCAAGTGCCTTAGATGGGACTGTATATCAATATCACGACAGAAACGAATTAGAAGCGGATGCAATAATCCATTTACCAAATGGAGACTATGGGATAGTTGAAATCAAATTGGGACAACATAAAGTAGATGAGGCATCAAAAAATCTAATCAAGTTAAAGAACAAAATCGACACCGAGCAAATGAAAGAACCAAAATTCTTGATGGTATTAACAGGATATGGAATAGCATACAAAAGAAAAGAAGATGGGATTTATGTCGTTCCTATTACGTGTCTAAAACCGTAAATTAAAGGGTAAGTCATTGAAAAGAAAAATCAAGATTGTATAATAAAAGTATGCAACAGAAACAAGAATTTGATTATTTAATAATTGGCGGTGGAGTCATAGGCAGTGCAGTTTTTGATGCATTGTGTATGTACAAAACTAGTGTTGCCTTAATTGAAAAAGCACACGACGTAGGAACTAAAGCGAGCGGTGCAAATAGCGGAATTGTTCATGCTGGATATGATTGCAAACCGAATACATTGAAAGCAAAATTCAACGTAGAAGGGAATGCACTGATGTGGAGTGTTGTAAATGATTTATCAGTTCCATCTGAGCAATGTGGTTCACTTGTACTGGCAGAAAAAAATCAACTTAATATACTTGAACATTTGCGAGAGCAAGGTATAAAAAACGGAGTTGAGACAAAAATAATTTCGGATGATGAATTAAAAGAGATAGAAGCGAATCTCACTCAAAATATTAAATATGGTTTATATGCCAACAGTGCTGGCGTCGTTTCACCATATAAATTAACGATAGCATACGCTGATAGGGGCATATTAAACGGCGGTAAGGTTTTCCTTGATTGTGGGGTTAAAAACATCGAAAAAGTAGGAAAATACTTCAATGTACATACCCCTTCAGGCATTTTTAGTGCAAAAACGATTATAAATGCTGCTGGAGAGCAAGGTGCTGAGATTAATGACATGCTTGGATATGAACATTTTGAAACTAAATATAGACGAGGGGAATACTGTCTATTAGACAAATCAGAAAGAAAAAATATATCCACAGTATTGTTCCCATTGCCAACTGAAAAAGGTAAAGGAGTACTTGTTGCACCAACAGCAGATGGCAACGTTATATACGGTCCAACATCAATTGACACAGAAGTTGGAGATACCGAAACAACCTATGACGGATTAAATGAAATCAAAAATGAAATATCAAATATGTATGCGAAGCCTAACATGTCTAATGTAATACGTGTATATGCTGGTTTAAGAACAATAATTGGAGATGACTTTATCGTAAAAAAATCCGAGTATGACAAGCACTTCTATATGGCAATTGGGATATGTTCTCCAGGGTTAACAAGTGCTCCGGCAATTGCCAAATATATTAGTGAAGAAATTCAAAAAAGCGATAAACTAAAAAAGAAAAACAAAGTTGTTATTAAGTTGCAAAAAGAAAAACGTATTGTCGATATGACACCAGACGAGGCAAAAGCATTTACAGGAAAAGATACGACAAAATCAAATATAATATGCAAATGTGAGAAAGTTACAGAATACGAGATTTTAAAGGCTATTCATTCGCCATTAGGAGCAAGAACGGTTGAAGCAGTTAAGAAGAGAGTTCGAGCAGGAATGGGGAAATGCCAGGGAGGATTTTGTCAGCCTAAAATTGTAGAGATTCTTTCAAGAGAACTAAAGATTCCAATAACTGAAGTAAGGAAGGATTATCAAAATAGCAATATAGCAGTTTCAAAAATAAAGGGGTTGCCAAGTGATTAAGAATGAATATGATGTTATTGTAATTGGTGGAGGTCCTGCTGGATTGGCTGCGGCGATAGCGAGCGATGAAAATGGTTCAACGACGTTGTTGATTGAATCAGAAGATCGTTTAGGTGGAATACTTAATCAATGTATCCATGAAGGCTTTGGCTTACATTATTTCAAAGAAGAACTCACAGGACCAGAATATGCGAATCGCTTTGTTCAAAAATTATCTACAACAAAAGTTGATGTATTAACTTCAACGTTATGTACAAATATAACTAAAGATAAAAAAGTATCAGTTATTTCTAAAGATGAAGGATATAGAATCATTAAAGCAAGAGCAATAGTCTTCGCTACAGGATGTAGAGAAAGAAGTGCGGGCTCAATAATGCTTAATGGTAGCAGAGTCGCTGGAATATATACAGCAGGAGTAGCACAGAAATTTTCTAACATTATGGGATATCTTGTAGGTAAGGAAATCGTAATTTTGGGTAGTGGTGATATAGGCCTCATTATGGCACGCAGAATGAAATTAGAAGGTGCTAATGTAAAGATGGTTCTAGAACTAATGGAACATTCATCGGGACTTAAAAGAAACATTGTTCAGTGTTTAGACGATTACGGAATACCAATTAAATATTCACATACAGTAACTAGAGTAGAAGGTAAAGAAAGAGTTGAAAGAATACACTATGCTCCAGTAGATAAAAATTTAAAACCAATCCTTGAAAGTGAAGAGAGTATAGAAGCAGATACTTTGTTGTTGTCAGTTGGCTTAATTCCATACTGTGAAATACTCAAGAATGTTGGTGTTGATCAATGCAATGCAACGAAGAGCGTAATTGTTGATGAAAATAGAATGACTTCAGAACCAGGATTTTTTGCGTGTGGAAATACGTTACATGTTCACGACCTAGTGGATAATGTATCCAATGAGTCAGCAATAGCAGGACTTAATGCCTCAAAGTTTGCGAAGGGTGAACTGGAATCTAAAGAACAAATAAAAATATCGACAGATGAAAATATAATATATGCATTGCCTCAAAAAATAAGCAAAGGACAGCATAAAGTAGATATATACTTTAGAGTTCGTAATTTGATTGATAAAGCAAAATTAAAAATATTCAAGCAAGACAAAGAGGTATTCTCAAAAACATATTTAGTTCTTGCCCCAGGGGAGATGGAAAAAATAACTTTAGATATTGATTTTGATTCTGATTTGAAAATGAGGATAGCGAAAATATGAAAACAACTTGCATAATGTGTCCAATGGGATGTGCATTAGATATAAATGAAGTAAATGGAGAAGTAGTTGTAAAGGGCAATACATGTAAACGTGGCGAAATATACGGTAAGCAAGAATTTGTAAACCCTATGAGGTCTTTCACATCTTTACTATTCACAAAAAGTGGGGCAGTAGTATCAATAAAAACCTCCGGATTAGTTCCAAAAAATAAAATTAATGAATTAGCAAAATATACAACAAAAGTTATAGCCGATGACAGCACTAAAATTGGCAGTGTAGTAGAAAATAATGTTTTAGGATTAAATGTAGATTTTGTTATAACAGGCTGTCTAAACCGATAGAATTAAATCAAAAATTTTAATTAATTTTCAAATCTGAAATTTTAGAGTATTCCAACAGAATTTTTATGGGTACATCTGTCAAAGAATTCAGTGTGCAAATAAACAATTTGGTATTTTTTTAAGCCTAGTCCTTAGTCTCAACAAGTGAGTTCCTCTTGGTAATACGGATTATCAGAAAAGAAATTTATGTGAACTTTATAAAATTAAGTTAAAAAGATTTAACAAAATTAGAGTAACTTGATAGTATTTATCTCATCTTTGACACTTGCAGGCTCACGAACCCCCTAAATAGTCAGTAAACA
>CAUSLO010000028.1:0-16540 GCA_963532875.1 uncultured Clostridia bacterium
TTTACTGACTATTTAGGGGGTTCGTGAGCCTGCAAGTG
Organism: uncultured Clostridia bacterium; assembly: GCA_963532875.1. GTDB lineage: Bacteria > Bacillota > Clostridia > Christensenellales > CAG-917 > CAUTUX01. Next base: position 39 of record CAUSLO010000028.1, read on the forward strand.
TCAAAGATGAGAAAATATACTATACAACATTAAAGCAAATCAATTTAACTCACAAATTTCATATACCCTATTTTTAACGGATTAGACATGCTGTATATATATTATTTTTAAATAAAAAGAGACCTCTCGGTCTCCTTTTATGCAACTTGCGTTGCCAAAACAAAATATGAGGACTATTTGATTGTTTTTCCATATTCTAAACAACGATTTACTATATCATCTTCGTCTTCTTGTATAGCCAACCCTTCGTTGTTGAATAACTTTGCTCCTACTGCTTTTACGTCTTCTTCCCAGTTTCTCATCCACTCGCCATCTCCCCAGCCATACGAACCAAAGAGCACAACAGTTTTGTCTTTTAGATTTGACTTAATCTTTTCATAAAATGGGGCAAATATTTCTTCTTCAAGTTCCTCTGCTCCCATTGCTGGACACCCAAGTGCAACGATATCGTAGTCGTTTACGCTGACTTCATTGTCATTTAAATTAACAATATCTACTGAATGATTTGCTTTCATTCCTTCTGCTATTGCATTTGCCATACCTTCTGTATTCCCTGTTTGTGACCAAAATGCTACTAGTGCTTTCATTTACGCCTCCATAAATACATTTTCTATGTTATCTGTTTTTTCTATTTCAAATTCATAATACTTTTTTGCTTTTTGATATTTATCAAATAACTCAAGTTTTTGCCTTACATTTTTATATACTTTCCAGATTCCAACAACCTTGTGTTTAGTAGGATTCTTTATAAACCCAACAATGTCTTCAATTGGATATCCTAGAAATATTCCTATCTCGTGTGGAAACCCTTTTCCAGAAATCTCTATTCTCTCTCTTAGTCGATTAAGATGTTCTTCTATTGTTACGCATTCTGAGTATCCATACTGAGCAAGGAATTTCTTATTCCTTTTTTGTTTTAAATGTTCTTTTAGTTTTCCTTGATTAAATGCAAAGATAAGTGTCCGTCTTTCATTTTTATGAAGCATTTCAAATCTAGACCCTATAGGAGACAACTTTGCATTCAAATCTTGTATAACGCTGTCTATGTTTTCAAGATTCGGTTGTACAGAATAAAGGGAAGCAACTTTTACTCCCGATATACCTAAACAACAACCTTTACAAACTCTCTTCTCTATTTCGCTCATCTTTTTAATTGTTAATCTAATTTAACTAACAATAGTAAATCATATTAAACATTTATAGTCAACAATTTTCATTTACATAATTTTGCCTATATTTCTCCAATAACTTAACTTTTTAGAATAGTTTACTTAACTTTTATTTGAATTGCTTAAATAACTCTGATATCCTTAAAAAAGAGGTGGCACATGAAAAGAATTACACAATCAAATGAAGATTATCTTGAGGCTATTCTTTTATTAGAAAAAAATGGCTCTACTCGTTCTATTGACGTTGCTAATTCACTAAATGTATCTAAAGCGGCTGTAAGCATCGCTATGAATGAATTAATTGATAAGGAATTAGTTACCAAAGCAAAGTATGGGGACATTTTTTTTACTGAAAAAGGACGTAAAATTGCAACTGAGACCTTAAACAAGCATGCTCTTTTGAGAAAATTCTTGGTATCAATTGGTGTAGACGGGGAAACTGCTGAAGAAGAATGTTGTAAGATTGAACATATACTTTCAGATAAAACTTTAGAGTGCATAAAAAAACTTACAGAGAACTTAACAAAGATTGTTTAGGCTATATGCTTAACTTTTAACTTAACTTTTTTCAATCACCTTTTCATACAGTTTGTATATATTTTATGTTATTATTTTATTTAATTATATTGGAGGCATACAAATATGAGTAAAAAATTAACAATAGATGGAAACACTGCCGCTGCACACGTTGCATATGCATTTTCAGATGCGGCTGCAATATATCCAATTACACCTTCTTCGCCTATGGCAGAAAGTTGTGATGAATGGGCTAGTGCTCAGAGAAAGAACATTTTTGGTAACGTAGTAAAAGTTATTGAAATGCAATCTGAGGCAGGTGCTGCAGGTGCTGTTCATGGTTCTCTTGCTGCTGGTGCTCTAACCAACACTTTCACAGCTAGTCAAGGGTTATTGTTAATGATTCCAAATATGTACAAGATTGCTGGGGAACTACTCCCTTCTGTTTTTCATGTATCTGCTCGTGCAGTTGCAGGACATGCTTTAAATATTTTCGGTGATCACTCAGACGTAATGGCATGTAGACAAACAGGCTTTGCGATGCTTGCTTCAAACTGTGTACAAGAGGCAATGGATTTGGCTTTGGTATCTCATCTATCTGCCTTAAAATCCTCTATCCCTTTCTTGCACTTCTTCGATGGGTTTAGGACATCACATGAAATAAGCAAAATTGACGTTATTGACTACGATGAAATGAAAAAACTAGTTGATATGAATGACGTTATTAACTTCAGAATGAAAGGTCTTAATCCTTCTCATCCACATCAAACAGGTACTGCGCAAAACCCAGACATCTACTTCCAAAACAAAGAAGCAGCGAATAAATACTATGATGCTGTTCCTGGTATTGTCCAAGATATGATGAACAAGGTTGCTGAATTAACAGGAAGACAATATAACCTTGTTGACTACTATGGTTCTAAATCTGCTGACCGTGTAATTGTAATGATGGGAAGTGGTGCTGAGGCTTGCGAAGAAACTGTTGACTATTATAAGAAGCAAGGCGAAAAAGTTGGCTTGATTAAAATTAGATTATATAGACCATTCCCAACTGAGGCATTCTTAAGTGCACTACCTAAAACAGCAAAATGTCTAACTGTTCTTGATAGAACAAAAGAACCAGGATCTCTTGGAGAACCTCTTTATCTTGATGTTGTTGTTGCATTGGCTAGTGGCAAAAGAGATGTTGAAGTTCTTGCTGGTAGATATGGTCTAGGAAGTAAGGAATTTAATCCTTCAATGGTTAATGCTATATACAAGAATATGGAGAAAAACAAAGTAAACCACTTCACTATCGGTATTAATGATGATGTTACATTTAAGTCATTAGAAGTATCTGAAAAAATTGATGCTGCCGATAAGTCCACTATTTCTTGTAAATTCTACGGATTAGGATCAGATGGAACCGTTGGTGCTAATAAAAACTCAATCAAAATCATCGGTGATAATAGTGATAAATACGTACAAGGATATTTTGCATATGACTCAAAGAAATCGGGCGGTATTACAATTTCGCACTTGAGATTCTCAAACAAACCAATACGTAGTACATACTTAATTGACCAAGCGGACTTTGTTGCTTGCCACAACGAATCATATGTCCTTAGATACGATATGCTCTCTGATTTAAAAGAAAAGGGGGTATTCCTACTCAACTCTCACTGGACTGCAGAAGAAATGGAACATCAACTCCCAGCATCTGTTAAAAGAGAAATAGCGAAAAAGAAAGTTAGATTTTATAACCTAGATGGACAAAAAGTTATACAAGAAATTGGAGCAAAAAAAGGTGTCAACACAGTTATGCAAGCGGCATTCTTCTATCTTGCAAATGTAATTCCATATGAAGAGGCTGAAGAATTAATGAAGGCTGCAATCAAAAAAACATATGGCAAGAAAGGCGACGCTATTGTAGCAATGAATATTGCTTGTGTTGAAAATGCTATAAAGAACCTTGAAGAAATCAAGTACCCTGCTTCTTGGGAAACAACTGAGGAAGGTGCTGAACCATTAGCAACACCAAATGATCCATACTTCCAAAATTTCATTGCCCCAATCGCAAATCAAGAAGGAGACAAACTCCCAGTATCTTCATTTGATCCTGCAGGTATTGTTCCAACTGGCACAACAAAATTTGAAAAACGTGGAATTGCTATAGCTGTCCCAACATGGGATGTTTCAAAATGTATTCAGTGCAACCGCTGTTCGTTGGTTTGTCCACACGCAGCAATACGTCCTGTTCTAGCGAAACCAGAAGAAATGAAAAAGAAACCTAAGACATTTGAAACAAAGCCGGCTGTTGGATTTAAGGAGTATGAATATAGAATCCAAGTAAGCCCATTTGACTGTACAGGTTGCGGAAACTGCGTTCAGGTTTGTCCTGCAAAAGAAAAGGCACTTGCAATGACTCCTCTAGCAACTGCAATTGAGCAAGAAGCAAAGAACTGGGATTACTCACAAACACTTAAAGAAACAAGTGCAGAAATCAATCCTAACAGCGTAAAAGGTAGCCAATTCAAGAAACCTCTATTTGAATTCTCAGGGGCTTGTGCTGGATGTGGTGAAACCCCTTACGTTAAATTAATGACACAATTATTTGGTGACAGAATGGTTGTTGCTAACGCAACTGGATGTTCATCAATATATGGTGGTTCTGCTCCAACATGTCCATACACAAAAAACGACAAAGGTGAAGGACCTGCATGGGCTAACTCTCTATTTGAGGATAACGCTGAGTTCGGATACGGAATGAGTACTGCTTTTGAAGTTAGAAGAGACACATTAGGAATGATGCTTAGTGCTCTACAAAATGAAGAAATCTCACAAGAATTAAAGGACGCTATTGCGAAATGGCATGAAACTAAAAATGACGGTAGCCTATCAAAGAAGGCATCTGAAGAATTAATTGAGCAATTGAAGATTGAAAAGAAAACAGCCAAAGGAGATATCAAGAAAACAATCACTGAACTACTAAAGGCAGAAGACTTGTTCATAAAGAAATCTATCTGGATTGTTGGTGGCGACGGATGGGCATATGATATTGGCTACAATGGTGTTGATCACGTTCTAGCAACTGGACAAGACGTTAACATCCTAGTATTGGATACTGAAGTATATTCAAATACAGGTGGTCAAGCTTCAAAATCAACTCCTACAGGTGCAACAGCAAAATTTGCAGCAAACGGAAAGAGAACTAAGAAAAAAGATCTTGCTCTGCTCGCTATGGACTATGGCAACGTATATGTTGCACAAGTTTCTATGGGTGCAGATATGAACCAAGTGGTTAAGGCGTTTGCAGAAGCAGAGGCATATAGCGGGCCTTCATTGATAATTGCATATGCCCCATGTATCAGCCATGGAATAAACATGTCAAAATCACAAGCAGAAATGAAACGTGCTGTTGATAGCGGATACTGGCAACTATTCAGATACAATCCAACTTTAATTGGAAGTGATAAATCTCCATTAACAATTGATAGCAAAGATCCAAGCGCAGATTATCAAGAGTTCTTAATGAGTGAAACTAGATATGCTGCTCTAGCAAAACAACATCCTGATATGGCTAAAGATTTGTTTATACAAAACGAACTTGAGGCAAGCAAGAAGAGAGAATTCTATAAGAAAAAGGCTGAGATGCTAAAACCTGTACAGCCTACACCTGAAGAATAAGAAGCACTTGCTTTTTACTTCTGCAAAAATATTTTTGTAGATGTAACTTTATCTGAAAGAATATCGTTTATTGAATATTTACTTGAAGCAATTATAACTTTAATTTTCTTTTTAACAGCTTCTTTAATATATTCAAGTTTTGCATATGCTCCATTAGCACCCTTTCTAGATGCTCCATTACAATTTTCTTGAAGCATGGTTATCTTTTCTAATAACCCTTCAATGGTTGAGTCATAGACTTCTTTAATGATGCTAGTTGGATCCGTGTGATCTCTCAAAATACCTTCTGTTGTTGAAAGTATTAAAAGTGTATCACACTCTACTAGACATGCAATTTGAGTGGCTGTTTCATCATTGTCTATACATTCTATTGCGTGCCCATCATTTTTCTCTTTAAATTTAACTATCTCGTTTTTTCTATTTTCTTCATAACTGACCGCATCATTATAGTTTACTATTGGAATAGCATTTTGAGATGGGGCTCTGAATAGGAACTCTTTAAGATGTTTCTTCTTTGTTTCATCGTTGAAATTCGAGTGTTCTATCAGTAACTGCCTAACGCTATATCTACTGTCTATATATTGTCTATATGTCTGCATTAATATTGATTGCCCTTGGGCTGCGTAGTCTGTCTTATTCTCTTCATCAGTGCCTTGCAATTCTTTCCCATTACGCTTTACGTAGTCTAATTTTCCAATTTCCGTTGCTCCTGAGGTTACAAGTATGTAGCCTGGCTTTAATTCACGCGAAAGTCTCGAGATGATATTGTAGTCGATATCATTGTATTCTTTGTTTATAAGTGCCATAGAGCCTATTTTACATACCAATTTAATGTCTTTATTGTCCATACTTCCTCTTCTTGTCGTGCTTAATTTTTCTCTCTTCAACTGCTTTCTATCCTATCATTTTCTTTTTATAAAGACAATTCTCACGTCAAAAATGGGTTTTAAAAGTTGGCAAATCAGATTGCACCCATTATACATTTTTTCATTGTCCACCAAGACAAAAAATATCTGTCTGCTAAAATTTTATATTCCTACATATTGTGTTTGCCCTAGTATAAAACACTACACCTAGTGCTCGCCAAAATAATATTCTGTTTCTTATTGCAAATCTGTTTAAAAGTTAGTAAAGTTTTTTCTATGCTTGAAAATAAATGTTTGTATTCATTAGAAAAGAAAGATATTAAACTAGTTATTCTCTTCTTGTTTGACAAGATGGGAATCGCAATGGATGACGAGAAGGTATGTGAAATACTCTCAGTTGAAAATACTTGGGTTACATACATTGATGCAAAACAAGCCCTATCAGAACTCCTAGAAACAAACTTGGTATATAGAATTCACAAAACTACTAAAATCACCGTATCAAAAGAAGGTTCTGATTGTATTTCACAATTTTACAAGGACATTCCTCTTTCATTACGTGAAAGCATTACCGACTATTGCAGAGACCATAGGCTACAACTAAAGCAATCTCAAACATATATAGCGGACTACTCTAAAAATATTGATGGGACATACACCCTACGTCTCAAGGTTATGGGTGACATAAATAGTCTCATGGATTTAAAATTAACTGTACCAAACAGACAAACTGCTCAATACGTCTTTAAGTTATGGCGTGAAAAAGCTTCAAATACTTATACATCTCTATATGAGATGCTCACTGAATAATTAATTCTTATTTAAACTGAATATCTATTAGCGAATTACTTCCTGCAGAAAGTTTAGATATTGCTTCTTGAATATTCTCGACATCTATCCTCTCGTTTATCAACCCTTCTAACTTAACAATCTTTCTTGCTACTAAATTTATTGCAGAATTAAATTGTTTATATCCGTTATTTGCTGTCAGAACATTTATTTCCTTTTCTAATAAAAATGAAATCTCTTTAACTGAATTCTTTGGTATTCCTGTTAATGATGCTACTACTGCAGTTCCACCGTGTTTCAATACATTAAGGCTTGTTTGGAATGTGCAATCATCGTCATGAAGATACACTAAATAATCTGCCATTCTTGCGGATGTATCTTGAAGAACTTCTTTGCTTATTTCACTTTCATTTGGGTCATGACAAAAGAATAAATCATACTCTTCTGCCTTTTGTATCACTTCCTTATTTGAAGAAACTAGAATTGGGACGAGTTGATAGTATTTTGCAATTTGAGCCACTATAAGCCCCACAGCGTTTGATGCGACAATGACTACAGTATCTCCTTTCTCGTAATCAAACTTATCAAATATCCTCAATCCTAGTGCAATATATGGAACAAATATTGCCTCATCATCACTCATGGTGTTTAATTGTAAATTTAAATTATCCTCGGTCATTTGAACGAAGTCAGACAATAGTCCAGGTTCATCTACCCCCATCTTCTTCACTTCGCCAGTTGGCAATTTAATATATGGATTTATAATAACCTTTCTACCTAAGTGCAAAGTGTTGTCAACAGTATTTACTTCATCCGTAAAGGCTTCTTTTACGAGTTCTTCAACATTGCTATTAGATTCTTCTGCAACTAATCCAATTGCTACTGTTCCTATAGTCCTCGTGTTTGATTTGTCTTTTAAAGTCTCTAAATCCAACTTAGAAAGCAAGACTCTCTTGATTTTTACATCAACACAATCTGGATTGTCTGGCATCTCGCTTTCATCTATTTTAATCGCTGATAAATTTGCAAAATTCCACTTTTTCATATATCAATTGCCTTTTACAAAACACACAAACAAGGGCATACTGTCCTAATATACATGTGTCTAAGATTTACATTGAATACTTTCAAATAATCTTAAAAGAATGAGTCTCTTGCTTCTTCCTTTATTACCATTGATGCAGCAAAAGGAACTCTTGTCTTCCAACCGTTCTTAGCAGCAACAATTCTGTTTGCAGGCCAGATTTGGATTGTATCGTTCCATTGTTTAACAGCATCATTGTATAAGTCTCTTGCTGCTGTAATTTCTCTTTGTAGAGTAATGTTTTGTTGCATTGCATCAGCAATAACAGCCATTGACTTCAATTCTGGATATCTTTCAAGTGCTACATTAATTTGTCTGAATCCGTTATCTAATTGTGCATTTACGATATTTCTTTCAGCATCCTCATTCCCTTCTGGTGCTGTAGGACGTTGACCGCTTCTCAATGCAGCAACTGCTGTATATGTTTCTTTATCTAACTTTGTTGCTTTTTCAACCAAACCTGCTACGTTCTTTAAAACCATTACTCTTTGCTCTAAATAATTATCTACTGATGAAGCAGCTGCTTGAATTTTATTTTCAATCTTAATCATTCTTTCTTTTGCTTTTTGCTTTTTAACTAAGAAAATAATTCCAGGTATGATGAATGGAATCCATAGGAATGCCTCGAATACCTTAGACCCTGCACCTACAGTTACTGGCTTTTGTCTCTCTATAACAAATAAATCTCTTCCACCTTCGCTTGGTTTTTCCATCATTTCATCTAATTGTTCTTCTTTCATTTTTACCTCTCCTAATTGATGTTTAAAGTATATTACTTATTCATTTTTTTTGCAATTCTTTTGTTATTCATCGAGTTTTGTAATGTTTTCCTCTATATCGTCTATTATCTCTTCAATTTCGTCCTTCTCTTCTTTGTCCGCTTCTTTTAATGAGTTTTTTAAGTCATCTAGTGTATCTAATGTTGAAGGATCAATTTTGTTTATTTCAGGATATGCTATTGAGAATGTCTTATTCATTTTTTCTTCTGTTGCATCGTCGCCAAATAACATGCACAAAAGGTTGTTTGTAACTCTGCCTTGTTTTACGTTGTCATCCGTAAATGCCTTACTTTCCTTAAATAAATTACGATACTCTGGAATCGACAATTTACCTGTCATAGCCCCAATTCTAGTTGTTTTCTCAACTGGAATATATTCTACCCAATGAACAGGAACATCATGTATATTTCCGTCTCCGCCTGATACTGGGACATAAGTTACTCTTGGTATGCCGTTATATCCATATGCCGTAGCTTCAATGCAATCACCGTACTTATTACTATTAATTGGATTAACTTTAACTATGCATTCTGTATTACATTTCTCATGTGCTATGTCAGACAAACTAAATACGTTGGCTATTGCTTCATGTTGCCAGTTGCAGAAATTTGTTCCATATACATCCTTATATATATACTCTGCTGGTTTGGTGTCTTGATATGATTGAACTGCCAAAATAGGTGCAAATGCAAAATATATTCCATAGAAGTATTCATTATTTAACCTTATAAATCTTTCTTTTATCTCTGCGTAATTGTATCCTGCAAAATCTGAAGGCTCACTTGAAATGTCTGTTTTGGCTAGTGTTGATGTAGTTACTTTATTTATCATTTTGTACTTAATAAATTTGAAATCATCATAAGGTACATCTGGATTATTGCCAACAATCAGTTTTTTCATTTCTACTTGTGTTTGAGGTGTAAATAACTGTCTGAATTCTTTCTCGTTATTCCTGTCATATGCCCCTAACAAAATTTCAAACTCTGTATTTGATAATGGAGTAAATCCTCGTTCAAGGTTATCTTTTCTGTTGGCAAACTTATCAAGAGCCTTTTCTTGCTTAGAAATATATTTTTCATATTTCTTCTCGTTTAATTCGCTCAAATAACTTCCACTTGGGTATCTGTTAAAAATTAAATTTGGAGCAACTTCACTTCCAAATATTACCGCATTCTCGTCTGTAAAAATTGGCTTTGGTTTAACCAAGTATGCTCTTAAGACTTCAGAATGCACTCTTACTTGATCACCATCGCTTTCCGTCCATGTTATAGTTAAAGTACCTTCATATGTGTGTTGAACAACCTTCTTCGTTTTAACTCTGTTAATCAAAAATGGGTTACCGTTAATATGACCAGATTGTACATACAACGCACTTCTATTCATATTCGACTTGTTGTCATGCAAACCATATTTGCAATTCATCAGTTCAAATCTTTTACTGTCAAATACTGGATCAAAAACAATCATGTCCCATGTCTGTGTAAATAACTTTTGATATGTATGTGTTTCAAACAAATTGTTAAGTGGTTCCATCTGGTCCTTCGCTTCTTTGTACTGTTTATCTGCTTCTTGTTTTTGCTTATCTGCTATTTTGTTCTCTTTCTTTATCTTTTTGACAATTAACACTGTGAAGGTTATAAACAGTGATAAAGATAAAATTGGAAGTGGTATAAAATACCCAAAGTGTCCTGGAAACATGTCTTGTTTCGTTACAAGCATAAAAATCAATATAATAGAAAACAACAAGAGTACAACTCCTTGAAATGCTGCTAACACTTTAAAGCCTCTTGACTTTTTATTTGCCTCCGCATATTGCCGTTTTGCTGAATTTAATTTTTCAATAGTCTTTTTATTAGCCTCAACATCGACCTTGGATTTTTTAGTTAATTCTTCAAAATATTTTTTTGTATTCTGATCATGCTTACTTTTAAATTCTGCTGAATACCTTTCTGCGATGTTGTGTATCACTTTTGTTTCCAATTACCACCTCGAAATATTTGCCTTGTTTCCATTATAAATTATTCCTCTTTGGTTTTGTACTTTATAAACTGTTTTTTTGTCCCTAAAAATAAAAAGGGAAGGATTATTCCTTCCCTTTTATAAACTCAATGTATGTGTTGTATTATTTCTTCTTTGTTGCTGCTTTTTTAACTGGTGCGTTTTCTTTTTTTGCTTCAACATTTTCTTCTGCTACTTCTTCTTTCTTCTCATCAACAACTTCTTCTTTTGCTTCGTCAGTTTTTTCTTCTACAACGTCGTTCTTCTTTTCTTCAACTGCTTCTTCTTTCTTTTCCTCAGCAACTTCTTCTTTCTTCTCTTCTGCATTGCTTTTTGCTTTCTTTTGTTCTTCTAAAAGTCTTTCTGCTTCTTTTTCTGCTGCAATTTCTTCTGGTGTCTTTGGTGCTGGAACTAAGATTTCTACAACTGCTCCTGCTATGATGCAAACATAGTTTGGTGTTTCCTCTGTGCCACAGTTAATGATAATTGTATTGTCTACGTTTACTTGCGTAATGTATCCAAGTAGTCCACCCATTGTTTTAACTCTTGCTCCAACTTTAATTTGTGAATTTAAAGTTTCTGCATTCTTTTTGTTTTTTCTGTTTGAAAAAATTGAAAATAAAATCATACCTACTAGAACAACTCCTAGTAATCCAAACATCAATCCTTTTTTTGCTCCATCGCTTAATGCTAATAATAGTCCTGACATAACTTTCTCCTTATGTGTTAATAATCAAAATGATACCCTATTTCTGCCTTTTTATCAAACAAAATACAATTTGGTGAGGTAAATGGGTCTAGAAAATGACAGAGTTTTAAATTCTTACTCTATTTGTTTCAATTTTAAAATAAAAAAGACACCTTTTTGATGTCCTTTTCGTTGTGGTGGAGGCTATAGGACTCGAACCTATGACCCCTTGCTTGTAAGGCAAGTGCTCTAACCAACTGAGCTAAGCCTCCACTTGGTGACTCCACCGGGAATCGAACCCGGGTTACCGCCGTGAAAGGGCGATGTCTTAACCGCTTGACCATGGAGCCATATTTTTATGGTAGCGGCGGTCAGATTCGAACCAACGACCTTCCGGGTATGAACCGGACGCTATAACCAACTAAGCTACGCCGCCAAGTATCAATATGACCTGTGGTTGCGGGGGGCGGATTTGAACCACCGACCTCCGGGTTATGAGCCCGACGAGATACCACTTCTCTACCCCGCGATGTTGACGCTTAGTCATAATAAAATATTTACATGTTGGATGTCAAACAAAAAATATATTCCGTTTTTTAATCGTACAACTCAAAAGTATGAATAGGCAATTACCTATTCATACCCAATATTTCCTATTAACTAAGGTCTACTATATTAACCCAGTTGAGCAAGAAGTCTCTCTCTTCTTTCTTTCCCTTTACTGATTGTGATGCTGCAACTATTGGCAACCAATCCTTAATATATTTAAGTGGGGTCTTTGTTTTCTTAGCAAACAGGTCTAGATACTTTTCAGCCATGTCATCCTTTTTTGCTAATTTAAATGTTAAATATGTTCTTGCCACATCTGCACTTCCGTTGCCTTGTGTAGCGTGCGACCAGTCAATAATATATTTCTTGCCATCCTTTCCGTAAATAATATTACTTGGTCTAAAATCACCATGACATAGTTTTGTATGTTTTGGCATGCTACTTAATCTTGTTTGCAACTCATATTTGATTGCTTCGTCTATGTCTGCTTGGTTAATTTTCATTTCCATTTTAACTTTCAATTGTGTTAGTTTTGGAACAAGGTTCTTTTGCATTTCAATTTGAAGATCAACAAACTCTTCTAAATATTTATCTACATTCTTTGAATCTTTTGCAATAATATCCTCTAGATTGTCTCCTTCGATTGAATCCATCTCTATTGCAAACTTCCCTTCTACTTGATACACGCCGTGTACTTTTGCAACATTTAAGCCTGCTTCCTCAACTCTAGCTTGATTTATAGCCTCGTTCAAGATGTCAGACTTTGGATACTTATTTGAAAATACCTTTATTGCGTTACCTTTGCCATCTTTAAAAATTTGTTTGTCTTCTGTTGAATATATAACCTCTTTCATTCCACACCCCTACTTTTTATCACTCTCTCCGTAGTAGGCTGCTAGATACATTTCCTTAATTTCACTCATTAATGGGTATCTTGGGTTTGCACCTGTGCATTGATCATCAAATGCTTGCTCTACCATATTATCAAGTGTGCTTAGGAAGGCATCTTCTGCGATACCATACTCTTGGATAGTTTTCTTAATCCCTATTTTAGATTTTAGACTATCGAGTGCCTTAAGTAAAGACTCAAATTTTTCTTGATCTGTTTTCCCTTTTAATCCTAGTGCTGTTGCTACTTCTGCATATCTTGCCAAAGTGTGTGGGTGATCATATTGTGGAAACGTACCCATCTTTGATGGAACTTCATTTGCATTGAATTTCAAAACTTGATTAATCATCAATGCGTTAGCAATACCGTGTGGTAAATGGTGGAATGCTCCTAGTTTGTGTGCCATTGAGTGGCATACTCCCAAGAATGCGTTTGCGAATGCCATACCTGCCATTGCAGCAGCATTACCCATCTTCTCTCTTGCCTCAGCATCGTTTGGCCCATTGTTGTATGCTCTTGGCAAATATTCAAATATTACTTGCAATGCTCTGATTGCCAAACTATCTGTATAATCTGTTGCCAACATAGATGCATATGCTTCTAGTGCGTGTGTTACTGCGTCAATACCTGATGCTGATGTCAATCCCTTTGGTGCGTTCATCATCATGTCAGCATCAACTATTGCCATGTTAGGCATTAATTCGTAATCTGCTAATGGATATTTAACTCCTGATTTCCCATCTGTTATAACTGCAAATGGTGTTACTTCTGAACCTGTACCTGCTGTTGTTGGAATTGCAATGAAAAATGCTTTTTCACCCATCTTAGGGAATGTGTATACTCTTTTCCTAATATCCATAAATGTCATGGCTAGATCCAAGAAGTTTACATCTGGATGTTCATATAGAACCCACATAATTTTACCAGCATCCATTGCTGATCCACCACCAAGAGCAATAATACAATCTGGTTTAAATGCTTCCATTTGTTTTGCACCTTCAAGTGCACATTCAAGTGTTGGATCTGGGGCAACATCAAAGAATGTTGTATGTTCAATACCCATCTCTTCTAATTTGTCAGTAATAACTTTTGTGTATCCGTTTTGATACAAGAATTGGTCTGTTACAATAAATGCTCTCTTCTTGTCGTAGTAACTCTTTAATTCATCTAAAGCTACTGGCAAACATCCTTTTTTCAAATATACTTTTTCTGGGGCTCTGAACCACAACATATTTTCTCTCCTTTCTGCTACTGTTTTAATATTTACTAAGTGCTTAGCACCTACGTTTTCTGAAACTGAGTTCCCGCCCCAGCTTCCACATCCTAGTGTCAATGATGGTGTTAATTTGAAGTTATAAATATCTCCGATACCACCTTGTGATGATGGCATGTTGATTATGCATCTACATGTCTTCATTCTTGACTGCCAGTTCGCTATTGCATCTTTTTCTGTATCTTTGTTGATAAATAATGACGCTGTGTGTCCGTATCCACCGTCAGCAATTAATTGCTCTGCCTTACTTACCGCATCTTCAAAATTTGTTGCCTTGTACATTGCCAGAACTGGACTCAACTTTTCATGTGCAAACTCTTCTGAAAGATCTACGCTTTGAACTTCACCAATTAATACCTTTGCATCTTCTGGTACTTTAAATCCTGCAAGTTCTGCAATCTTATGTGCCTTTTGACCAACTATTTTAGCGTTCAACGCTCCGTTGATAATAATTGTTTTTCTAACCTTTTCTGTTTCAGATGGAGTCAAGAAATATGCTCCTCTGTACTTAAATTCTTCTTTAACTTCGTTGTATATTTCCTTCATTACGATAACTGATTGTTCACTTGCACAAATCATACCGTTATCAAATGTTTTTGAATGTAATACTGAAGATACTGCTAATTTAACATTTGCTGTTGAATGGAATATTGCTGGTGTATTTCCTGCTCCAACACCAACTGCTGGCTTACCCGAACTGTATGCTGACTTAACCATTCCTGGACCACCAGTTGCAAGAATCAAATCTGACTCTTTCATTAGTTGTGCTGACAATGGGACACTTGGCTCATCAATCCAAGCAATGATCCCTTCTGGGGCTCCAGCCTTAACTGCTGCATCCAAAACTATTTTTGCCGCCTCAATTGTACATTTCTTTGCTCTTGGGTGTGGTGAAAATACAAGTCCATTTCTTGTCTTAAGTGCAAGTAATGCTTTAAATATTGCTGTTGACGTTGGGTTTGTTGTTGGAACAACTGCTGCAATAACCCCAACTGGTTCTGCAACTTTCTTGATTCCAAATGATTTATCTTCTTCTAGAACTCCGCATGTTTTCTCATTCTTATACCTATTGTATATGTATTCTGAAGCGTAATGGTTTTTTATAACCTTATCTTCTACAACGCCCATACCTGTTTCTTCAACAGCCATTTTTGCTAGCGGTATTCTCTTCTTGTTGGCCGCCATTGATGCTTCAAAGAAAATCTTATCAACTTGTTCTTGTGTAAATGTTGAAAATTTCTTCTGTGCTTCTCTAACTTCTCCAAGTAACCTATTCAGTGTTTCTTCGTCTCTAACTATGTAATCTCTGTCCATAATCTCTCCCATATTTTTTAATTGATAAATAAATATCGATATAATATTATCAATAAAAGCAATTGTTCAACAAATAAAATTCTTGCATTTGGCATTTTTATCATTTTTATTTAATCGTTTTACTGATTTTGTTGTTCGTGATAGCGTCATACAATTCTGAAATATGAAAAGTTTTAGAATATATCCCTGTGTTTGAGATATCTTCTCGATCAAATTTTCCATATGTGCATATTGATACTGTTCCATCTTCAAATTGAACAATTCCTCCATATCCGTTATCACTATTTGCTTCTTCCGCCTTCCCATCAGCACTATTTAAATATGGATGTCCCAACTTAAATAAGTTCCCATTTCCAGACACTATTTCTTCAAATGTTCCTATATACATAAAGAAACCTCGAGAAATGAAGTTGGACTTTTTTAATCTGTTGTTCCTAAAATCAACTTGCCTAAAAATCATTGCATATTTGCCATCTGCTAACTTTAGAACTTTGTGTCTGTGCCCACTTAGTTTACGAGAAAGTTCTTTTGGTTTGCTCCACGTGAGTCCTTCATCTTCGCTTATTGAATATCTTGAATATGAGTTTTTCTTTTCACACCTAAATATCATCAGCAACTTATTCTCTGATCTAATTACACATGGTTCACATAACGAATACTTCCTTTCATCAACTCTGTGTTTAGCGAGCATTTTTTGGGGCATTATCCAATTCATTTGTCCATTTGAAAAAGTCAAGACTGTCTTATATACATGAAACTCATAGTCGTGAAATACTCCCATCCACTTGTTTACGTACTTTCCATTTTCCTTAAGTTGAATCAGCGAAGCCATTGCTACTATTGGATTGTATTTTCCCTTATTAAATCTATATTCTCATCTTTGACAGTTGTGGGCACACCAACCCACGAAAACCCCAGTAAA
>CAUSLO010000029.1:0-16118 GCA_963532875.1 uncultured Clostridia bacterium
AGAAAATTGGTATTGCACTTGGCGTGGTATAGTATAAAAAATTAGAAATTAATTAAATAATGTTGAAACAATAATACTTACTCTTTTCTTGTTCATAATTTTATCTCCCCCCAACTCGATAAAATAATTATACGCTCCTGAATGTTCTGTTTCAATATCATTCTTGTTTTGTTTGTTCTATTTCAATTTTCATGTTCATCAAATTGTAGGTAAACAAAAAGGATACCTATAAGGTATCCTCTATGAATTCTTTATTATTTAGAAATTAAGTTACTAAATTAATCTTAGTATACAAACATTAGCACCGTCACCAACTCTTTGACCAGTTCTAAGGATTGTTGTATAACCGCCACCTTGTTTTAGTTCTTCTTCTCTTTTTGCATACTTTGGTGCTAGTTCTTTAAAGATTTTCTCAATCAAAGGATGTTTAACATCTTTAATACGTTTTCTGAATACTGACTTCTTTTCTTTATCTTGTTTTTGTTCTTGTAAGTCAATTAGTTCAGCCATCAACCTTCTTCTTGCTGCAAGTTTCTTTGGTCCATCATTAACAAATGATTTATTAACCTTTTCGCCCTTTGCGTTCTTAACTTCTTTTTTAACCTTAACTTCATCTTTGTATGTACGCATTGCTAATGTGATGTACTTTTCAGCAATACTTCTTACTTGTTTTGCACGGTCTACTGTTGTCTCAATTTCTCCATACCAAAGCAATTCCGATACTTGGTTAGTTAACATAGCCATTCTTTGGTCTGTACGTTTACCTAGTTTCTTAGACATGTTTCCTCCTATTCTGCCTTAAATGCCAAGCCCATAGATTCAAGTTTCATTTCGATTTCTTCTAATGACTTCTTACCTAGGCTCTTGATTTCTGTCATTTCTTTATGTGTCTTATTTAATAATTCTTGTAATGTATTGATATTTGCTCCCTTAAGACAATTTACTGGTCTTACTGACAAGCCAATCTCTTCAATATATTTCGTTGAATAATCAATTTGTGCTTGATCAATTGATGAATCCATCAAGTTGTTAAACTTCAATGTAGGAACTTGTGTAATTATTAACTCTAAATGATCACTCATGATTTTTGCAGCAGCTGCAATGATTTCTTTTGCAGTAACTGTTCCGTCTGTTTGAACTTGCAAAGTTAATCTGTCAAAGTTGATATCTTGCTTAACACGAGTCTTTTCTACTTCGTAACTACAACTTGTAACTGGTGTAAATATTGAGTCTGTTGGAATGAATGTTGCATCTTCACTTGCTCTTTCTTGTTGGTCAGCGGAAATATACCCTCTACCAATTCCAACGTAGATCGTCATATCAATCTTTCCACCCTCATCAATTGTACAAATTACTTGATCTTTATTTGCAATTTCGATATCTGATGGAACTGTTATATCTTTTGCTGTAACTGACCCAATTTTGTTTGTTTTAAGTTTGCACTCAAAAGGCTTAACATGTCCTTCAACAGGAATATTGATTTTGAAACGTAAACTCTTTAAATTAAGAATGATTTCTGTAACTTCTTCCTTAATTCCTTTGATAGCAGAAAATTCATGTTCTACACCACTGATTTTAACACCAACAACTGCAGCACCTGGTAAAGAACCCAACAAGATTCTTCTCAAAGCATTTCCAACCGTGATACCGAATCCACGTTCTAATGGTTCCATCTTTAAAGTCATATTTGACTTGTCTGGATTTACTGAAATTGTTTTTAATTCTGGTTTTTTCATTTCTAACATTTCTATTTCCTCCTATTTTATTTAGAGTACAACTCAACAATAAGGTGCTCTTTAATGTCTACGTCGTGAATATCTTCTCTCTTTGGTAATGCAACTACTTTTCCTGTTAATGTAGCATTATCAAACTCTAGCCATGGAAGAATACCTAAATTCTTTTCTGCCTTAACAGCATCCCACATTGTAGACTTCTTCTTGTTCTCTTTTACTGAGATAACGTCTCCTTCTTTAATTAATGCTGAAGGTATATCTAACGTACTTCCATTAACTGTGATAAGCCCATGACTAACCATTTGCCTTGCTTGTGGTCTTGTCTTTGCTAATCCTAGTCTATATACAACGTTATCTATTCTTCTTTCCAAAAGAATCAACATGTTTTCACCAGTGATTCCACGCATTTTTTCTGCTTTCTCAAAGTACTTTCTGAATTGCTTTTCAAGTATTCCATAAATAAATTTAACCTTTTGCTTCTCCTTTAATTGAAGAGCATAACCTTTTTGTTTTTTACCTCTCTTTGCCATTCTGTTACGGTTGCTTTGTTTGTCGTAACCAATCTCACTAGGAGAAATGCCAAGAGCCCTACATCTTTTTAATACTGGTCCTGTGTATTTTGCCATTATTTTATCCTCCTAAAGTTTCCTTGGCTTTGGTGGTCTACAACCATTGTGTGCAATTGGTGAAACGTCGTGAATAAGTGTTACTTCCATTCCAATGTTACCTAATGCTCTAATTGCAGATTCTCTTCCTTGCCCAGGTCCTTTAACATATACTTCAACTTTTCTCATTCC
Organism: uncultured Clostridia bacterium; assembly: GCA_963532875.1. Classification (GTDB taxonomy): domain Bacteria; phylum Bacillota; class Clostridia; order Christensenellales; family CAG-917; genus CAUTUX01. Next base: position 2,531 of record CAUSLO010000029.1, read on the forward strand.
CAAATCATATGCAACTTTTGCTGCATCTTCGCTAACTTGTTGTGCTGCATACGCTGTTGATTTTCTTGAACCTCTTAATTTAAGTTTACCTGCAGAAGACCAAGAAATTGCATTCCCATTTAAGTCAGTAATTGTTACGATTGTATTGTTAAAAGATGCATGTATATGTGCTTGTCCTTTTTCAATATGTTTAATGTCTTTTCTCTTTTTAACTTTTCTAACTGTTGCCATTTTTTACTCCTTACTTCTTCTTGCGACTTACAGTACGTTTTGGTCCTTTTCTTGTTCTTGCATTTTGTTTTGAACTTTGACCTCTTACTGGCAATCCCTTTCTATGACGAACACCACGATAACATCCGATTTCTGTTAATCTCTTGATGCTCATTGCAACATCTCTCTTAAGATCACCTTCAACATGTAAGTTCTTTTCTATATATTCTCTTATTTTTCCTACTTCTGCTTCTGACAAATCCTTTACTCTTGTATCAGGATTAATCTTGCTTACTTTAAGAATTTCTTGTGCAGTTGGAAGCCCAACACCATAAATATATGTTAATGCTATCTCAACTCTTTTCTCACGTGGTAAGTCCACGCCAGCTATTCTTGCCATTAATTACCTCCAATTTTTACGTATATATATACTCATACAAAGTGTCGCAGTTATTGGAATGTGCGACCAGCCGCTTCGTACTAATTAACCTTGACGTTGTTTATGTTTTGGATATTTTGGACAAATAACCATAACTTTACCGTTTCTTTTTATAACCTTACATTTATCACATATTGGCTTTACGCTTGGTCTAACTTTCATTTCTATTCTCCTATTTATTTCTATATATAATTCTGCCCTGTGTTAAATCATATGGGGATAACTCTAATTTTACTTTATCTCCCTCTAAGATTCTTATATTATTTACTCTTAACTTACCACCTAGGTATGCTAAAATTTTGTATCCATTCGATAGTTCTACCTTAAACCTCGTCTGTGGTAAAACTTCTACAACTTTGCCTTCGGCTTCTATTACATCGTCTCTCGACATAGCCCTCCTACTTTTTTTCGTTATATTCTCTCAGAGCACTGTATAACTCTGGATTAAATACCTTTGTCCCTTTTTCTAGTTTTGCCTTAATCTTCTCTAAGACTACTCCTATTTTCTTTACATGCTTAACGTTTTTGAGTTTTGGATTTGATATCTTCCTAACCCTACCATCAGCAATTTTTACAAAGCCTTCGTCTACGATTTCAACTATCACATAATATGACTTCTTGTCTCTACCTGCTTTAGAATATACAATCTCGCCTAGTTCCATATTACAGTGTTAAAATCTCAACTCCATTCTCTGTTAATGCACAAGTGTTCTCATAGTGTGCAGCCATTGACCCATCTGCTGTTGTGCATGTCCATCCATCTTCGTGAATAGTTATCTTATGAGTCCCCAATGTAATCATAGGTTCAATAGCCAAGGTCATTCCCATCTCAAGTTTTGGACCAAATCCTTTTCTTCCGTAATTTGGTACTGATGGGTCTTCATGCAAGTTCATTCCTATACCATGACCAACCATTTCCCTAACTACACCATATCCACGGCTTTCGCAAAAAGTCTGTACTGCATAACCTATGTCGCCCACGTTTGTGCCTTTTTCAAAGGCCTTTACACCTTCAAAAAAACTTTGTTTTGTATCTTCAACAAGTTTTGCAACTTCCTTAGATACGTTTCCAACTAAAAAGGTTCTTGCGGCATCTGAGTGCCACTTATCAAGAATAACCCCACCATCAATACTGAGAATATCTCCATCTTTAAGCCTTACTTTTTTTGATGGTATCCCATGGACAACTTGATCGTTTATAGATGTACAAATCGCTCCTGGAAAACCGCCATATCCTAAAAAGGATGGTGTCCCTTTATTCTTTTTTATAAATTCTCTTGCCCTTACATCCAATTCGTGAGTTGATATCCCAACTTGCACAAACTCTTCTAGATACAAAAGCAAATCTCTCAACACTTCCCCCGACGCCTTCATCTTGGCAATTTCGGTTGGTGTCTTGATCCTAATCATTAAGTAGTTTCCCTACCTTTGATAGCACTATATCGCTATCTTCGTTTGCGTTAACGTCCTGCACCTTGTTTTGTTTTTTATAGTATTCAATTAGTGGTGCTGTTGATTGATTATATACTTTTAATCTGTCTAAGATTACCTCTTCTTTGTCGTCATCTCTTGTATATAATTTTTCTCCGCAAATACTGCAAGTATCCGAACCATTTAAAAATTTAACATTAAATGTTCCTCCACACTTACAAACTCTTCTTCCTGTTAATCTCTCAAGTATTACCTTCACGTCTGCGACCATATTGATAACTACATCAATATCGTAGAAAGAATCTAATACTTCTGCTTGTTTAATGTTTCTTGGGAAACCATCCAGGATGCATCCTTTCTTTGCATCATCCTTTGATAGTCTATCCTTTATAATTTCTACAACTAGTTCATCTGGAACTAACTGACCTTTATCTATTAAATCTTTTGCCTTCATTCCGAGGTCTGTCTTATTTCTAATATTTTCTCTTAAAATATCACCAGTAGAAATATGAGGAATATTATATTTATCCTTCATTTTTATTGCTAGTGTTCCTTTTCCAGCACCTGGTGCTCCTAATAAAATTATTTTTTTCATCTTACCTCTTTAATATTACGAACGGCTAATATTATACTATTTTCTCCATTTTATTTCAAGAAACCTTTATAGTGTTTCATCATTATTTGTGCTTCTAATTGTTTATGTATTTCAAGTGCAACTGATACTACAATCAACAATCCTGTTGCTGAAAATGCATGACCAAATCCCAACTCGTTTGTGTTCCACCCAGACAATCCTCTAAATGCAAGCGATGGTATTAATGCGATTAATGCCAAGAAGAATGCTCCAAACAATGTAATTCTATTGTTTATTTTTCTTAAGTAATCACTTGTTGGTTTACCTGCTCTGATACCTGGAATAAATCCGCCATACTGTTGTATATTCTTTGATACATCATCAGGATTAAATTGAATTTGTGTGTAGAAGAATGCGAAGAAGAATATAAACAATATTAAGAATACATAATATACTGCTGTTCCTGTTCCTGCATACTTTGCGAACTGAACCGCTGCATTACTTTGTGGTGCAAACAATTGGAATATCATTTGTGGAAATACTACCAAAGATGATGCGAAGATAATTGGCATAACTCCGTTAGCATTTACCTTTATAGGGATATACGTTGATTGCCCACCATACATCTTATTCCCACGTACTTGTTTTGAATACTGTACATTAACTCTTCTTTCAGATGCTTCGATAAATATTATGAAAATGAATATTGCCACAGTAATTAATAAGAACCCAAAGATATTCCACAGTTTTTCTAAGTTTTTAGTTGCAAATTTAAACGAACTTGCAAGCGTTATACCTGCTTGAGCAATGATACCAACAAAGATAATTATTGATGTTCCATTTCCAATTCCATATTCCGTTATTCTTTCTGAAAGCCACATAACCATACAACTTCCGCCGACTAAGAAGGCAACAATAAATGCTTTTGTTAAATATGCCTTTTGTGAATCTGGTTCAATTGTTGGAAATAATGGTTGTACGTTTTTCTTAAATGCAAATACAATTCCAATACCTTGTACAATAGCTAGAAGAATTGCTATATATCTTGTTATTTGAGTAATTCTTTCTCTCCCAGCCTCACCTTCTTTTGTTAATCTCTGCAATCCAGGAATAACAATTGAAAGCAACTGGATAATAATAAATGCATTAATAAATGGTAGAATACCCAACGAAAAAAGCGTTCCCTGTGCTAGAGAACCACCCGATAGCGTTGAAAGAACTTGAACGAAGTCAAACCCAGTCGTCGCTTTCCCTGTTGTATCTCCCAAAATTTGAGTTAGTAATTGTCCTGTGCTCAAGCCTGGGATTGGGATATAAGAGCCGATTCTGAATACGAAAATCATAAACAGAGTCATCCATATTTTAATTCTTATATCTTTAGATTTAAATGCATTTTTTATGGTTGCAAACATATTTTTCCACCGCTCTTTTTGGCTTTTTCAATCGCTTTTTTTGAAGCACTTTGAGCAATTATCTTAATCTTCCTCTCTAATTTTCCATTTGCAAGAACTTTTAATCCTTGTGGTGCAATTTGTGAAATAAATCCTAATTTCTTCAATTCATGCACATCAATTTCATCTGTACCTTCTGGTAGTCTATTAAAGTCTTCCAAATTAAGAATATTATATTTTTTTGCAAATCTTGCATTATTGAAACCTATTTTTGGCAAACGACGTGTCATTGGCATTTGACCACCTTCAAAGTTTGGTCTTACTCCGCCACCACTTCTTGCCCATTGTCCTTTATGTCCCCTTGTAGAAGTTTTACCTGTTCCAGAACCTATTCCACGTCCTACACGTTTAACTTCTCTCTTTTCGCCTTCACTTGGTCTTAAGTCAGATATCTTCATTATGCTTCCTCCACCTTTACTAAATGTGAAACTACACGAAGCATTCCACGCAATACTTCTGTATCATTCAACACATTTGATGAGCCAATCTTTCTTAAGCCTAACGCTTCAACAGTTGCTTTTTGTTTTTGCAAACTGCCAATTGTGCTCTTAACTAATGTGATTTTTACTTTCTTTACATTTTTATCAACTGCTTTCTTTGCCATCTTAAACCTCTTATGCTTTGATGTCTACACCACGAAGTGCTGCAATCTCCTCAGCATTTCTCAAATTTTTCAATCCTTCTAGAGTTGCTTTTGCACAGTTAATTGGGTTACTTGTTCCAAGAGACTTTGTTCTAATATCTTGAATACCTGAAACCTCCAAAACCAATCTAACTGGACCACCTGCGATAACTCCCGTACCTTCTTGTGCTGGAATTAATAAAACAGATCCTCTACCAAATTTACCAACTGTCTTGTGTGGTATTGTTGTATCCTTCAATGCAATTTTTACCATATTCTTCTTTGCAAGTTGTGTTGCTTTTTCGATTGCTTCTGGAACTTCTGCCGCCTTTCCTAATCCAAGACCTACGCTTCCATTTCCGTCGCCAACAACAACAAGAGCCGAGAAACGCATTGTTCTACCACCCTTAACAACCTTAGTTACTCTATTAACATTAATTAACTTGCTTTGTATTGAATCAGTTTCTTCGTTTCTTCTATTTCCCTTTCTCTCTGCCATACTTATCTCCTAAAATACCAAACCAGCTTTTCTTGCTGCATCTGCTATAGCCTGAACTCTTCCTGTATAAAGATATCCGCTTCTGTCGAAAACAATTTCTTTATATCCCGCTGCGATTGCACGTTCGGCGACTTTTTCACCAACAAACGTTGCTGCTTCTGTTTTTGTCATCTTTGCAACTTTCTTTGCAATTTCTTTTTCTAGTGTAGAAGCAGAACAAACTGTAACTTGTTTTACATCGTCAATTAATTGTACAGAAATGTTATTTAGACTTCTATATACAGATAAACGTGGTCTTTCTGTTGTTCCAGAAATTTTCTTTCTAACTCTCTTATGACGAATAACTCTATCTTTGTTTTTATCAATTTTATTAATCATATTCTACCTCTATTTACCAGCCTTCTTGCCTTCCTTTCTCAATACAACTTCATCTTTATAATGAATGCCGTATCCATGGTATGGCTCTACTGGCTTTTTCAATTTGATTGTAGCAGCAATTTGTCCTACAAGTTCCTTATCAATTCCTTTAACTACCAACTCTAATGGTGCTGGTAACGCAAAAGAAATTCCTTGTGGTGCTTCGATTTCTACTGGGTGTGAAAAACCAATGTTCATTACTAACTTCTTTCCATTAATTGCCATCTTGTAACCTACACCGCTAACTACTAAAGCCTTTTCAAATTCCTTAACTACACCAGTAACCATATTTTGTACTAATGCTCTGTATAAACCGTGTAAAGCTCTTACTTCTTTGTCATCACTACTTCTAGAAAGAAGAACTTGATTGTTTTCTACAACTATTGTTATACGAGAATCATATTCTTTTTCTAATTGTCCCAAAGGTCCTTTAACAGTTACTTTATTATTTGCAACTGATACTGTAACGCCATTTGGTATTGTAATTGGTGCTCTTCCTATTCTTGACATCTTTCCCTCCTACCATATATAAGCAAGGATTTCACCACCAACGTGTTTTTCTCTTGCTTCACTATCTGACATTACACCTTTTGAAGTAGATACAATTGCAATCCCCATTCCGTTTAAAACTTTTGGTAACTCTGCAACATTTGAATACATTCTCAAACCTGGTTTTGAAACTCTTTCTAAACCAGTGATAACGTTCTTTTTATCTACATACTTTAATTCAATTACGATAGTGTTTTGTACTGGATTTTCTACTATCTCAAATCCTTTAATGTAACCTTCTCTTAGTAAAATTTCTGCAATCGCAAGTTTCTCTTTACTTTGAGGAATTTCAACATCTTTATGTTTTGCTACAATCGCATTTCTTATTCTTGTTAGCATATCTGCTATTGGGTCTGTCATTCTCTGCCTCCTACCAACTTGCTTTCTTTACGCCAGGAATTTGACCATTATATGCCAATTCTCTGAAACAAACTCTGCAAATTCCGTACTTTTTCAATACTGCATGTGGACGTCCACAAAGATTGCAACGAGTATACTCACGAGTTGAAAACTTTTGTTTTCTTTGTTGTTTAACTTTCATCGCTGTTTTTGCCATAACTATATCTCCTATTTAGCAAATGGCATACCCATAAGTTGTAACAACTCGCATGCCTCTGCATCAGTCTTTGCTGATGTAACTATACAAATATCAAAACCACGTATTTTCTCTATTTGGTCATATTGAATTTCTGGGAATATCAATTGTTCTTTAACTCCCAAAGCATAATTGCCTCTTCCATCAAATGACTTCTTAGATACACCTCTAAAGTCTCTAACTCTTGGTAATGCTATTGATGTGAACTTCTCAAAGAAATCATACATTCTCTTTCCTCTCAAAGTTACCTTTGCACCAACGCTCATTCCTTCTCTAACTTTAAAGTTCGCTACGCTCTTTTTTGCTCTTGTGATAACTGGCTTTTGACCTGCAATTAACTTTAATTCATCAACTGCTAGATTTAAAGACTTATGACTATCCTTGCAATCGCCAAGCCCCATGTTTAAAACGATTTTCTCGATTTTTGGAACTTCCATTACGTTCTTGTAACCAAACTTCTTTGTTAACTCTGCAACTACCTTCTCTTCGTATAAAGCCTTAAGTCTGTTTTTATCGGTTGTAGTTGCTTTAACAACCTGATCTTTCTTTGTCGCCACTATTTACCTCCAACTATTTGTTTTCTTCTTTTGTTTCTGTTTTCTTTTTAGCCTTTGCTGTTGCTTCTTTATCTGATTTCTTTGCAACTTTCTTGGCTACTTTCTTATCTTCTTTTGTAAACTCTAAAACTGCTCCGCATTTTGCACAAACTCTTGCGTTTGTTGTTTTCCCTTTATCGTCCTTGCCAACAATATGTTTTACTCTTACTGGTTTGTTACATTTTTCACAAATTGGCATAACGTTTGAAATATCAATTGGAGCCTCTTGCTTTATAATTCCACCTGAATCTTGTGCACTTCTTGGTTTCTTTGCCTTTGAAACAATGTTGATCCCTTCAACAATAACTCTATGTGCGTCTGGGTTAACCATTAATACTATGCCAGATTTTCCTTTTTCTTTTCCAGCAATCACCATTACTTTGTCATCTTTCTTAATACTTGTATTCATGATTCCTCCTAAAGCACTTCTGGAGCCAATGAGATAATCTTCATAAAGTCTTTTTCACGAAGTTCTCTTGCAATAGGCCCAAAAATACGTGTTCCTTGTGGTTGTTTTTGATTATCTATAATAACTGCTGCGTTATCATCAAATCTTATATAACTACCATCTTGACGTTGTTGTCCATATGTTGTACGAACAACTACTGCCTTTACAACATCTCCTTTCTTTACCTTTCCTCCAGGTATTGCTGTTTTAACAGAAGCAACAATGATGTCTCCAATTCCAGCACTTCTGCGAACAGAGCCACCAAGTACTCTTATACACATAATTTCCTTTGCTCCACTGTTATCAGCTACTTTTAATCTTGATTGTGGTTGTATCATTTTTTACCTCTCTTACTTAGCCTTTTCAATTATCTCAACAAGTCTCCAGCATTTGTCTTTTGACAAAGGTCTTGTTTCAACAACACGAACTTTATCTCCTATACCGCATTCATTCTTTTCATCGTGTGCTTTCAACTTTTTTGTTAATTTAATTGTCTTTTTATATAGTGGGTGTTTAACTCTTTCAACGATTGCAACAACTATTGTTTTGTCCATCTTGTCTGAGACTACCATCCCAACTCTTTCTTTTCTTAAATTTCTCGTGTTTTCCATTTCTTCACCACCTATTTATTGCTGTTTGCGTTAGCAATTTCATGCTGTCTAATTGCAGTTTTTACACGTGCGATATCATGTCTAGTTTGAGCAATAACCATTGGATTTGGTAACTGATTTGTTGCATGTTGAAAACGCAAATTAAATAGTTGTTCTTTTAATTCTTTTAACTTTGTTTGCAATTCTGCATCTGTCATTTCAAAAAACTTCTTTGATTTCATGCTTCACCGCCTTCTTGAGCAACTGTCTCTTCTTTCTTAACAAACTTTGTTTTAATTGGAAGTTTGTGTGCAGCCAATCTTAATGCTTCTCTGGCTACTTCTTCTTCCACACCAGCAATCTCAAACATAATTCTTTGTGGTTTAACAACTGCTACCCAATATTCTGGAGCACCTTTACCACTACCCATACGAGTTTCGGCAGGTTTCTTAGTTACTGGTTTGTGTGGGAATATATTTATCCAAACTTGTCCACCACGTTTAATATATCTTGTCATAGCAATACGAGCGGCTTCTATTTGGTTTGAAGTAATCCATGCTGGTTCAAGTGCCATCAAACCGAAATCTCCGTATGCAATTATATTGCCTCTTGTCGCCTTACCTGTCATTCTTCCACGATGTTGACGACGTCTTTTAACACGTTTTGGCATTAACATTATCTATTTCCTCCTTCTAAAGGATTCTTTCCTAAAATTTCACCTTTGTATACCCAGCACTTTACTCCAATTGCTCCGAATGTTGTATGTGCTGTTGCTGTACCATAATTAATATCTGCTCTTAATGTTTGAAGTGGTATTGATCCTTCGTGATAACTTTCACTTCTTGCAATTTCTGCTCCATCAAGTCTTCCAGAAACAATTAACTTAACTCCTTTAACGCCAGCCTTCATTGCTCTAGACATTGCTTGCTTCATTGCTCTTCTGAATGATGTTCTTCCTTCTAATTCTTTTGCTACATTAAGTGCCAAGATTTTTGCATCTGCATCTGGATTTTTTACTGGAATAATATCCAAAGCAAGTTCCTTACCACCTGCAATTTTCTTCAATTCTTTTGTTATTGTATGTGCTGTTTCTCCTTTATCTCCGATAAGAAGTGCAACCTTAGATGTTAAGATTTCTACTTTAACAAAATTGTTTGCTGATCTTTCAATTGAAATTCTTGAGATACTTGCATCTTTATAGTTAGTGAGAATATGTTTTCTGATTTTCGCATCTTCTGCAATGTTTGCTGCAAAATGCTTTTTATCAGCAATCCATTTCGACTCCCATTGTCTAATAATACCTGTTCTTAAACCATTTGGATTTACTTTTTGTCCCACAGACTACCCCCTCACCTTAGTATCTAATACCACTGTAATATGTGATGTTCTCTTTAAGATTCTAAACATAGACCCTCTTGCTCTTGGTTGTACTCTCTTAAGTACTGGACCATCATTTGCATAGCACTCTGCTACGAACAAATCTTCTTTTGCTAAGTTCATGTTGTTCTCACCATTTGCAATTGCACTCTTTAAAACTTTCAATACAACTGGGCATGCTGCCTTTCTTGTATTCTTTAAGAATGCTTCTGCTTCTGTTGCATCCATTCCACGGATTTGATCAAGAACAATTCTTACCTTAAATGAAGATATTCTAATATATCTTGCTATTGCATGAGGTCTCTTTTCTGAAATCTCTGCTATCTTCTCTGCTTTAAGTCTTTCTCTTGTTGCCATGTATCCTCCTACTTAGAAGTCTTGTCACCAGCGTGACCCCTAAATGTTCTTGTTGGAGCAAATTCACCTAATTTGTTTCCAACCATGTCTTCTGTTACATATACAGGAACGTGTTCTTTCCCATTGTGAACTGCAATTGTATGCCCTACCATTTCTGGGAAAATTGTAGAACTTCTTGACCAAGTCTTAATTGGCTTATGCTCTCCTGCTTTGTTCATTGCTTCTACCTTTTTAAGTAGGCTCTCTTCAATAAAAGGTCCTTTCTTAATACTTCTGCTCATTTTGCCTCCAATTAGTTAACACGCTTAATAATAAACTTATTAGACCTGTTACTCTTCTTTCTTGTCTTATATCCAAGTGTTGGTTTACCCCAAGGTGTTACAGGTGATGGCATACCTACTGGTGATTTACCTTCACCACCTCCGTGTGGGTGATCACAAGGGTTCATAACTACACCACGAACAGATGGTCTAATTCCCATGTGTCTTGTCTTACCTGCTTTACCTACTCTAACAATTTCATGATCAACATTTCCTACTTGACCAATTGTTGCTCTACATTGAATTAGTACTAATCTGATTTCGCCACTTGGCATACGAAGTGTTGCATACTTTCCTTCCTTAGCCATTAGTTGTGCAGAAATTCCAGCAGATCTTGCTATCTGTCCACCCTTACCTGGTGTTATTTCAATATTGTGAATTGTTGTTCCTACTGGGATTGCAGAAATTGGTAAATTGTTTCCTACCTTGATATCTGCATTTTCACCACTTTCAACAATATCTCCTTGGTTCAATCCAATTGGTGCAAGAATATATTTCTTCTCGCCATCTGCATAATGCAATAAAGCAATGTTTGCTGTACGATTTGGATCATATTCAATTTCTGCTACTTTTGCTGGGATATTGTCTTTAAATCTCTTGAAATCAATAATTCTATACTTTTGTCTGTTACCGCCACCTATGTGTCTTACTGTAATACGTCCATATGAGTTTCTTCCGCCTGTCTTGCTCTTTTCTGCTAATAAACTCTTTTCTGGTGTTGTTGTCGTAATTTCAGTGAATGCTGAAACTGACATATGACGACGAGCAGGTGATGTTGGTTTATACTTCTTAATTGCCATTTTTCACTTCTCCTTATGCTAGACTCTCAAATTGTTCAATTGCTTTGCTGTCAGCAGTCAACTTTACATATGCTTTCTTATATGATGAAGTTTTGCCTTGGGTTCTTCCCATTCTTTTAAGTTTTCCATCGCAATTTACAATATTTACTTTTTCAACTTCTACTTTGAATATTTTTTCAATAGCCTTCTTAACTTCAGTTCTATTTGCCTTTTTGTCTACTTTAAAAGTGTACTTCTTGTCTTGAATACCGTCGTAGCTTTTTTCTGAAAGAATTGGCTCAATAATGATATCGTACTCTCTCATGTTCTCTCCTTACTCCTTTATTAGATGAGAAAAATCTAAACGGATTGCCTCTTCATCTAACCTCTTTATTGCTGTTTTTGTTATAACAACGTTTTTATTTGCAACAACATCGTATACACTCAATAAATCAACATCACAAACTTCAACATTTGGAATATTTCTTGAAGATAATAAAACTTGCTCATACCATTTTAAATCACTATCTTCGCGACTTAATACAATTAATGTTCTTCCTGTAAGTTTTAATTTCTTCAATGTGTCTGCTAATTTTTTTGTGCTTGGTGCTTCAAACTCAAGTTTTGCAACTATTGTCAATTCTTGTTGTCTGATTTTTTCTGACATTGCTGAAGCGAATGCTCTATATCTCATCTTTTCATTTATTTTTTGTCTGTAATCACGAGGTTTCTTTGCAAATACAATTCCGCCGCCTACATGGTTAGGAGCAACAATAGATCCTTGACGTGCTCTACCTGTTCCTTTTTGACGGTATGGCTTGCATCCGCCTCCTCTTACTTCACTTCTTGTTAAAGCACTATGTGTTCCTTGTCTTCTGTTAGCCAATTGAGCAACTACGACTTGGTGAACAAGAGATTCTTTATATTTTGCGTTGAAGAACTTAGACTCTAGATTTACTGAACCTTGCGACTTGCCTTCTTGATTTAATACCTTCAATTCCATTATTAATTACCTCCAACTAAGCCTTCGCAGTTTGTTTAATAAATACAACTGAACCCTTTGGCCCTGGAATTCCACCCTTGATAAGGATCAAATTTCTTTCTGCATCAACTCTTGCAATCAATAGGTTTTGAACTGTAACTTTTTCATGTCCCCATTGACCAGCCATGTGTTTATTCTTAAATACTCTTGATGGACTTGAACATGCTCCCATTGAACCTACCCCTCTGTGATAACCAGAACCGTGTGCCATTGGCCCTCTATGTTGATTCCATCTCTTAATAGGTCCTGTAAATCCGTGTCCTTTTGAAACACCACTTACATCAACCTTTTCGCCTTCTTTAAAGATGTCGCATTTGATTTCTTGTCCTAGTTGATAATTTGAACAATTTTCTAAACGAAACTCTTTTAGTGTTTTCTTTGGTAAAATTTTGCTCTTAGCAAAATGTCCAATTAAAGCCTTTGTTGTCTTTTTCTCTTTCTTTTCACCAAAACCAATTTGAACGGCTTCATATCCGTCATTTTCTTTTGTTTTTACTTGCACTACGTGGCAAGGTCCTGCTTCTACTACAGTTACTGGAATTACAACACCTTCTTTTGTGAAGATTTGTGTCATTCCTATTTTTTTTCCGATGATTGCTTTATCCATGTAAAGTTCACTCTCCTTATATTTCTATTCTTATAACTTCATTGCGATATCAACACCAGCAGGGATGTCTAGTTTCTTTAACATTTCTAGTGTTCTTGCTGTTGGGTTAAATATATCAATGAGACGTTTATGTGTTCTTAATTCAAATTGCTCACGAGAATCTTTATACTTGTGAGTTGCTCTTAATATAGTAATTATTTCCTTTTCTGTTGGAAGAGGAATTGGTCCTAACACTTTTGTCCCAGTCTTTTTGATTGTTTCTACTATCTTTTCAGCAGAATTATCAATTAGATTGTGATCATAAGCCCTTAATTTAATTCTGATTTTTTGTCCAGCCATTATATAGCCTCCTCATTTTTACCTATCACTTATCCGCGTGTATCGTATTATTTTTTTTAAAATAAAAAAAATCGTGCCGAAACAGCCCTTTTAGTTTATTTTTTTCGCAACTTTTTGTCAAACAAAAACTGCCCTGTTTTTTAAAAATCTTCATCTTGAAAAATTTGAGTCTTTTCCTTTACTTCTTTTGACCTTTGTAAACGTTTGGTAAATATTTCGTAATCAAGAAATCTATGAAAAAAGAGAATTGCGTAATTTGTAATAAAAGCGAATACGTTCCATATAAACATTCCCGACTTTAGGATTTAACACCACAAAATTCCAATAAAAACACAAGAAATTTAAA
>CAUSLO010000030.1:0-15013 GCA_963532875.1 uncultured Clostridia bacterium
TTTACTGACTATTTAGGGGGTTCGTGAGCCTGCAAGTGTCAAAGATGAGATATTATATTAAACCGCAACGCAACAGTAAAGGAAAGAACGGTTGTGAAAACGCATAAAAAAGGAGAACAGGCTATCTAATCCGTTCAAATCGCAAGCCACAAGAATATGAACAGATATTGAATAAACAGGGTTAAAAATGTCTCAAAGGGGCAAAATATACTATAACGAGCGGTTATAAGGCGGAAATATCTTCAGTAAGCAAGAATTGTTCAACTCCAATATATAGAATGCCAGTGTCGTCTCTCCAAGGTTGAATATAATCACGAACAACAACAATTCTTTTGAAAAAGTCTGGGATGCGCATGAGAGAATTTAATTCTTGTTTCCTTTTATCTGGATCAGCAACCGAAAAGGTAGATTGAATATAAAAACGTTGATCAATGCGGTTGACGACGAAATCAACCTCTAACTGTTTTCTAACTTTTTTGCCTTCTGCTGTTTTTATATTATATTCAACAATCCCTACATCAACGTCATATCCTCTACGAATCAAGTCGCAATATATTATGTTTTCCATAATGTGGTTTTCTTCTAATTGCCTAAACCCAAGTCTAGCATTCCTTAAACCTACATCAGAAAAATAATATTTCAAAGGGGTGGTCATATATTTTTTCCCCTTTATATCATAACGATGGGCTTCAGATATTAGGAAGGCATCGGACATATATCTTAAGTATTTGCTGATTGTAGTTGAGTTTATAGTTACTTGTTTTTCGCTTAAAAAGGTGTTCGCTAATTTTTTTGGATTTGTAAGAGACCCAGTAGAGGAAGCAAGGATGTTGAGCATATCATCTAGAACAGAAATTTCATTTTGGATTGCGTGGCGTTCCAAAATATCCTTAACGTAAGTTAGTTGAAATAAGTCCTTAAGATAACGGCTTTTTTCTTCATGTGTTTCGTATTGAAAAATATAAGGCATGCCGCCATAAGTGTAGTATTCAAGCCAGAGATTCTTGTGACTGCCTTGATATGCTTCACTTAATTCAGCAAACGAAATTGGATATATATGAATCACATCGCCACGATCACGAAATTGAGTGAGGACATCGCCAGACAGCATTTTTGAATTACTGCCAGTTACATATAAATCAACGTTTTTAAGTTTCATGAATTCTAACAGGAGATCAACAAAAGTTAGTTTTGCGGTCGGGAAATTGACATATGGATTTTGGACTTCCTCAACTAATTGGATTTCGTCAATTAAAATATAATATTGTTTAGAGTTATCGGAAATTTTATCTTTAAGATACCGATGAAGAGCAAAAGGATTTCGAAGTTTTGCATTTGAAAAGTCATCTAAGGCTAAAGAAATTATTTGATCATCGGAGATATTATTACTGCGTAGGTATCTAGTAAACAAATTAAATAAAAGATAGGATTTGCCACAACGTCGTAACCCAGTAATAATCTTAACTCTTCCGTTGTGCATTTTAGAGATTATTTTTTCGAGATATTGTTTTCTATCAAATTCCATATTTCCTTTACAATCACGGTTAAGTAAAAACATGTATAATCCGCAATTTTTCCTCAACGACAGTTTAACATAATGAGAATGAGAGGTAAAGGGCAAACTGTTATTTGATACTGTTTAATACAGTAAGATTACGAAAATAGAAAGAAAATGGGCGAAGGGGTAGGCACATGGCGTTATTATTGTGGAGAAAATCAAGAAAGCTATTTTATTTATAGGGAAGTTGTTAAGAAGTTATAGCAGAAAAGTACAACATTTCAATGAAATAACCGTCGTTTGATGTAAAACTTTGGATGGTGGTTCGCATTTAAAATGCAAGGAAAAACTGCGGATTTTCACTAAGTGCAAAATGCTGAAAGAAAGAAACGCCTATTTAAATAAATTTATTTTATACATCGAGGATGGGTGAGTTGCGATAGCTATAGGCATTGTCGACTTCTTGTTAGACAAATCGGCATATTAGAAGAATCAACAGAATACACATAGAAAGAGCGTGTGTATAATTTCCAATTAAAGCAACAATAATTTCACTGCATACTCAAAAGAGTTGGCATTAATCGCACAATACTCATTGAAAAGTAGAGACAAAAGAGAAAGAACATTTCAACAGTAGTTTGACTTTTAATTGTGTGTTGAGGCATACTTGTATTGAAAAGTAAGGCAAATAAAGCGAAAGTTTTCAATGGGATTTAATATGGAAATAAAGCGAGACACATATTTAAACAAACTTATTTCATACATGTGGGATGGTCAAGTAAAAGTAGTTACAGGCATTAGGAGGTGCGGAAAGTCGTATTTGTTAAAAACGATATTTCGCAAGTATTTAGAGAGTCAGGGAGTTGGAGAGAAGAATATCATTGAAGTTTCGCTCGACTTAGGGAAGGACATTAAGTATCGTGATCCACTTAAGCTTGCAAGGGATATCAGAAAGAAAGTGGAAGGTAAAAAGGGGCGATTTTATCTATTTGTTGATGAAATACAAATGTCAGATGAAGTTTTAAATCCATATAATGCGGAAGGTAAAAAGATCACTTTTTATGATGCTCTTAATGATCTAAGATCGCTACCGAACCTTGATGTATATGTAACAGGCAGCAATTCAAAAATGTTGTCCACAGACATCCTCACGGAATTCCGTGGGCGTAGCGATGAAATTCGTATGCATCCTCTAAGTTTCGCCGAGTATTATTCTGCTGTCGGGGGAGACAAAGCGGTGGCATTGGATGGGTATTCGTTCTATGGTGGTATGCCACTTATTTTGTCTAGAGAAGACGAAGTTGAAAAGAAAGATTATTTGTTGTCGCTTGTTTCAGAAGTATATCTAAGAGATATTGTAGAGCGGACTAAAATTAAGCGAGAAGATGTGTTATCGGCTATTTTTGATTTGCTGTGTTCCTCGATAGGATCTCTGACAAATCCAACCAACATTTCAAATACAATTAATTCAAAACAAAAGCGCAGTGGCGAAGATATTGTTGCACACAATACAGTAAAGGCGTATTTAGATCAATTGTGTGATTCTTTTTTATTCAGCGAATGTAAGCGATGGGACGTGAAAGGCAAGAGTTATTTTGATTATCCAAACAAATACTATTGCGAAGATATTGGGCTAAGAAATGCGAGAATAGGATTCAGACAACAAGAAATGACGCATATTATGGAAAACATTATATATAACGAACTAATCATACGAGGTTGCTCGGTTGACGTAGGTACTGTATGTTCTAGCGAAAAAGATGATAGTGGAAAGACGAGGAAAGTCGCACGAGAGATAGATTTTATAGCAACATCTGGAGGAAGAAAATTTTATATTCAGTCGGCATACGCACTTTCAAGTGAAGAGAAAACGAAGGCAGAGAAGAGAGCATTCGCACTGGTAGGAGATTCTTTCCCAAAAATAATTGTGCGTTCTGATGTGCGAAAACAATGGTATGACGACAACGGAGTATTGAATATAGGAATGATCGATTTCCTATTAGACAAATCAATCGTATAAGAAAAGCCTACAAAAAATAACAAGTTAAAAGATATCTATGTCGCTGTTCAAGAAAAGATAGTACTCTCAAAAATCAAGACTATCGGGACTCAATAAAAAATATTTCAAGCCCATAACAACGTAACCTTCTTCTGTTCGCCACGGTCTCGATGTCCCATTTACAAGTACAATTTTTTTAAACGAATCTGGGATTTTTCTAAGGGAATTATATTCTTGATCTTGTTTTTCTTTTGAAGATATGTCATATGCAACTTGAATGTAATATCTCTGACTTCCTAGATTCGCAACAAAATCAACTTCTAATTGTTTTCTAATATTTTTACCATCTCCTGATTTTTGATTAACTTCAACGACACCCACATCAACAGAATAACCTCTCGATATAAGTTCGTTATAAACAACGTTTTCGATGATATGAGTTGGCTCTTGTTGTCTAAAATTCAACCTAGCGTTTCTCAAACCAATATCTGTAAAATAATATTTCATGTTGGCAGAAATATATTTTCGACCTTTAATATCGTATCTGTGTGCTTTTGAAATAAGATACGACTCTTCAAGGAAATCAAGGTGTAATGATACGGTTTTATTTGAGTAGGCACTGTGCTGAACACTTAAAAAAGTATTTGCGATCTTTGTTGGGTTAGTTAATGAACCAATAGAGGATGCCAGGATATCAACCAAAGTATTTATTTCATTCTGTGCGTAAATTTTGTGTCTATCAATCACATCTCTCATATATACGTTTGAAAAAGTACTTTTTAGATAATCTATTTTTTGATCAGAAGTTTCCATATTAATAAGAGCAGGTAGTCCACCATAGTCTAAATACTCATTCCATGCATAATCGAAATCTCCGCCTAAGGCTGTGTAAAATTCATTAAATGATAGAGGCAATATGTGTATTTCATCGCCTCGACCTCTGAATTCTGTAATCACATCTTTTGAGAGAAATTTTGAGTTACTTCCGGTTACATAGATATCAACATTCTCTATATGAAGCAGACCGTTTAACACCTCTTCAAATCTATCTAGAAGTTGAATCTCATCTAAAAGAATATAGTATTTGTCCTTATCAATAATTTGGTCTCTTATAAAGGCGTAGCAATGCGTTGGATTTCGTAGTTCGCCAGCACCTATGTCGTCAAAAGCAATCTCAATTATATGATCTGCCATAGTTCCATTATTAAGCAAGTATTCTTTAAAAAGGTTAAACAACAAAAAGGTTTTACCACAACGCCGTATCCCAGTTATAATTTTTACCAATCCGTTATTTTGCCTTTTGATAAGTTTATTTAAATAAAAATCTCGTTTTATTATCATCAATTCCTACTTATTGCGTCTAGACGCAAATTTTAGGAATATACTAATCGTCTTTAGGCACAATGTCAATCATTGCTCAACCTTTTAAACATTATCAAGTTTGTATTTAAACAAAAAAGAACGGATTAGAAATACCATTATGCGAGACTTAAATGCACACAATAATCTATGTGGTAGTGTTTTCAAGCGGGCAGAATATGTCGAATTTAAAAACATTTTAAAAAGATATGTTAAAATTAAGCATATGATTAAAACCGAGCAAGTTTCGTCGAGTCTTTCGCTTATTCAAGACTATGACAACAAATATATAAAAAAGGAAGATTTTGTTTCAGTCTTTGAGTCAGCCCTTGGAGAAGGGTCGATTACAACAGAAACCTACAACAATCGTTGTATAGTATATGTATACAAACACGATGGCAAAGAAGACCATTTTCTTGTTGCTAATGTTGTTTACCTAGGGAATCCGCATCCTCATTTTAAAAAAAGAATAGAATTAAAAAAATGGTATAGGGAGTACTATTCTGAGCACAAAAATGATTCAAACATAACAATTCGACTTATAGGGCTATATACGTATGATGCCGTCAATGTCTTTGTTAACTTCAAAATAGACAGTTATCTAGGGAACGAATTTAACAATAGTGCAGTGCACGTATATACTAACGACATTTTTCAAGCGTTAAAATATGGGACATTTCAAAAGGAAGATGCGAGTGGCAATTTAATTACAACAATACGCAGAGATAAATTTAAAGAATACCTTGAAGGCGATTGCTCGTGTGAGAACAAACTCTTTAACTTGTTTGATAGATTCAATTGCGGTTTTCCATTTGGGAAATGGATTATGGCGGTAAAGGCAATCTGTGAAATGAGAGATAAAGATTTTTCTAAATGGCGTGAAACGGAATGGCAAGGTTGGTTCTTAGAATTGCGTTTCTGGGAATTTACAGATCAAGAAAAGTGTAAAGAACTAATGAAATACTCAAGAGATTTTACAGACTTAGAAAAAGAATTTGATTTTGATATCTATTTTAAAGAATTTGACTTTTATGGAGATTTAAAAACAAGTAGTGTAGATGAAGTCGAGGTTTGTTTAAATGCACAAGATTCTATTATTCCGTGTTTGATGAAATACGAAAAAATGTGGTATGTGGTTTATGAGCATTTAACAGAAAAAGACTTGGAATACAATAGCGAAATGGCAAAAGAGAGAATGGCTCTTATTGGCAAGCCATATATTGAAGGTGGACAGATTTCTTATCAGAGAAGGATGAAGCATTCGGTTAATTTTCAGCGAATGAAAATAATTGAATTAAATAGGATTAATTATCACGAAGCATTGTCTGAATTTAATCAAGGAAGGCAACCAAACGGTAGTAGCAGAAAACCAAAGTTTAAGATTAATAAAAAAAATATAGACAACTTTATTGTTTACTCATACAACGGAGTGCAGAAATGAAGTACATAGAACTGTTTTCTGGAATTGGGGCTTTTACACAGGCAATAGAAAGAATAGATTCTAATGCGGAATGTGTATTTGCAGCAGACATTAACGAAGCATGTGCAAATGTATACAAATTGAACTATGGTATTGAATCATTATGTGATTTGACAGCAAAAAGCGAAAAAGAAATTCCAGACCATGACTTCTGCTTTTTCTCGCCACCATGCCAGGCATTTTCAAAGGGTGGGAAACGATTAGGATTTGAAGAAGCACGTGGCACTTTAATTTTTGAAGTTTTTAGAATTTTAAAAGAGAAGAAGCCTAAATACATATTGATGGAAAACGTAAGGAATATAGTTGGGCATGATAATGGCAATACTATTAAGGTTATTATTGAAGCATTGTATGAATTAGGCTATAGAATGCCTAAGACGCCATTGATTCTCTCACCACATCATTTTGGAATTCCACAATTAAGGGAACGTGCATTCCTTCCAGGAATTTATGATCCAGAAAACACAAGTATTCCATTAGATTTTGACATGGGTCAGTTAAGAAGCAAAGAGGAGAACAATATTTTTCAAGTAATTGACGAAACAGAAGATGACGACTCTCTAAAAGCCAGAGAAGAAGATTTAGTTACTATGAAAGCTTGGGATGACTTTTATCACAATATCAATCAAAAAGTTATTGGGTTTCCAGTATGGGCTGATTATTTTAAGGAATGTGTTGATACAAGAGGATTCCCTAGTTGGAAACTTGAATTTGTTAGAAAGAACCAAGAGTTGTATAGGAACAATAAAAAAGAAATTGATCAATGGGCAAAAAGATGGCAAGTATATGAACAGTTTACTCCTACCCAGAAAAAGTTTGAATGGCAATGTGGAACAAGGATATCATCCGTCTTTGATGGGCTAATTCAATTTAGACCTTCAGGGATGAGAGTGAAACTTCCAACAGTAGCCCCAGCACTAGTTGCAATGGTTCAAACTTCTGTTATAGGAAAATTTCAAAGAAAAATGTCATTAAAGGAATGCCTTAGACTTCAGGATTTTCCAGACAATTTTAATTTCGGGGGTCAAAGCGTATACGAGAGTTATAAGCAACTAGGAAATTCAATATGTGTAAAAGTTTTAGAAAAAGTTGCAAGGAAACTTATAGAAATAGACGAAGGAAACAATCTTTAGTCTCTAAAATCTAGGATTGACTAAATTACGTTGTAGCATACAATTATATATATCAGATGAGACGGTGAGATAAATATGCAAGATATAAATATTTTAGAAGTAAATAATATATCAAAAGAGTATGAGAAAGGATTCCCAATATTATCAAACATTAACTTCACTTTAAAGCAGGCTGAGTTTGTTGCAGTTGTGGGTAAGTCTGGATGCGGTAAGAGTACACTGTTACATATCCTAGCAGGCATTGAACCGCCAAGTGAGGGCGAAGTATATATTGATGGGAAAAACATTTGCGCAATGCAAGACGAAGAGTTATCACAAATGAGGCGGGAGTTTTTTTCTTTTGTATATCAAAGCGACAACTTAGTAGAAACAATGACTGTAGAAGAAAACATCAGGTTGCCACTGCTACTTTCAAAGAATGACAAAGATGGAGACTCAAAAGCAAGAGCACTTGCGAAAGAAATGGGGATAGAGGACAAGTTAAAAAAACACCCCGACGAACTAAGTGGTGGTGAGCAACAAAGAGTAGCAATTGCACGTGCATTAATAACAAATCCAAAGATAATTTTTCTAGATGAACCAACGGCAAGTCTAGATAAGCAAAGAGGGCTTGTGATAATGGAAATGGTGTCAAAACTTAGCAAAGAAAAAGGAGTAGCCGTAGTAATGGTAACTCACTCAGAAGAACAAGCAGAGTTTGCAAATAGAATAATAAAAGTAGAGAATGGGCAAATCATAGATGTTACTTAAACTAGCCTTTAAAAACTTAAAAGCCAAAATCACAAATACAATTTTAGTAATTGTAGCCATTACCGTGATGACAGCAATGGCATATGCAATTATATCCTTTCGTCCGATAGTAAATGAATTTGTTTCACAGCATGAGATATCCACAAAATGCGGAAGTGATATCACAGTAGTTGCAAATCAGTTCAAGCCAATAAGTGAAGCAAGATTAAACCCAAATAAATATAAGCAAATGCCAGCCCTATCAATATACCCAAATATGGGCGGAACATCGGTTAACGCACGAGGAATGAAGAAAGAAGATATTGAGCAAAACAAATCAATAGAGATGTACAAAGGTAAGAAATCAATAGAGAATCCAGATGGCGTAATTGTGTCAAAATCAATGGCAAAGAAAAACAAACTAGATATCGGTAGCAAGATAGAATTAGAATTGGGCGGAATAAAAAGAGAATATTATGTAGTGGGAATTGCAAAGAATAAAGGATACTTTATCAAGGACAACCCCAACGTAATATTAGGAATTAACCAGGAAGGAATTTCAAAGTTATTAGGATCTGGAGTGCCAGTATATAACGAAATGTATGTAAATTTAGCCAAAGGGGTATCCCCTAAAGAGTCAATTAGCGAATTAAAGAGCAAATTTCCAGACTTTGACGTTAAGTTATCCAACGATAATAAATATGTTAAAGAACAAGTAGACACCATCGTTGCACCTATGTATATTGCTGGACCAATAGTTGTGGGGTTGGCAATAGTGAGTTTTGTTTTGCTGCTAAATCTGTTAAATCGTGGCAGAAAAAAATACGATAGAAAACTACGTCAAGTAGGAGCGACAAAAAAACAAACAAAAGCAATATTCCTAATAGAGGCTTTCGTGATGTCAATTTTGGGATCGCTAATTGGGCTTGTCCTAGGAATCGCCGTAATGTCTGGAATAGTTGGGACGACACTGAAGAGCCTTTCAACATTTAAGGTTAATCCAATAATAGCCGTATTGACGCCGATAGTTGTAACCTTGTTATCCATACTAGTCATCAGTCTAATGGCGATTGTTTCACGCAAAACACCAGACAAAAAACAAACGAGAAAATATGTAAAAAGTAAAAAAGGAATAGGAATAACAACTATAGTAGTTGGGCTGTTGTTTATAAGTCTCCTTATCGCAGAGATGTTGTTGGCAAAAGCAAAACCATTCCTTGCCGTTATAAACTTTATTTTAATCTTCATTTTATTCTCAGGATTAACGATGCTGTTGAATTCAACATATGGGCACAACAACAAAGAAAAGAACCCAGCAGTCAAACTGGCAACGCACGCAATATCGTCACAAAAAAGACACATGTCATTGAGCGTCGGATTGGTAATATCAATATTAATTGTATCGTTACTTTTTGGCGGATTTGGGATTAGCAAAAACATATTCAAGAATTACACCAAAGAGTTTGATCAAGTCGCTATGGTAACGAACATAAGAGAAACGACAAAAGAAGAAGACTTCATGGATGCCGATACAACAAATGCAGTTAAGATGTATTTTGGCAAAGGGGATATACAAATTAAAAACAAGAAGTCTTCAACACTGATTTTGGGCAGCAAACAAATTCTAGAGAAAAAGTTCATCAATTTTGAGTGGAAAAGTGAACAAAGAGAAATTGGAGAAGACGAGGTAGTCCTTGATGACACTAAGAGACAATTATATGGGTTAAAGATTGGAGATCAAATTCAACTCACTGTGGAAGACAAAACAAAAAACTGCAAAGTTGTGGGATTTGTCAAACATACATTTTTCGCTGGCAACTATGTAATCATAAACACTAAAACAATGGAGAGCAAGTTCGGGCAGAAAGCGAACACGGTTCTTTTAAAAAAGTCAGATAAAGTTCCTATGGATACATATATGAAAAATATTAGAACAGTCCACAAAGATAGAAACTATTATGCAGTACCAGCACTAGACGCATTCAGGTGGGAAACAAGTTCAACAAATTCAATTCTTAACTTTATGGGGATCATAGCTACAGTAGTTGGAATCTTTACGTTGCTATTAATTCTTTCAATGTCATATATGGAACGGGATAAATATAAAAACGAAAGAAAGAAGTTATTACAAGTAGGAATAACAAAGAAGCAATTGTTGAGATCAGAAATTTTTGAAAATGTATTTACCGTATCAACAGCATCCATGTTTGCCATACTTGGAGGGCTCGTAGGAATAATTTTTATGACAGATGCATTAAGATTTTTAGGCATGCTTTTTGATTATATGATAATTTGGTGGATACCGCTTGTAGTAGCCATGGTATTTATCTTGGGATACTCCTTAGCCCCTATTGTTATGAAATACAAGGACAGATATAATATAAGGAGATGAAAAAGGGCGGGAAGAGAATTGTAAGTTTAATTACAATTGGGTTAGTTGTAACCCTTTGTTTTATTTCACTGTTTGGATGTACAAAGAAAAAAACTCAAGGCAGACAAAAAGCAATCGCTTCGATAGAAAACAGTATAGTTAAAATTTACGACGAATCTTATACAGCAGATAAAAGCGATATAGAAAAAACAAAAATGAAAGACCCGGGTAAATATATAGTTGCCAAGGCATGGGCAGAATTTTATTCCACAATTATAAACAAGAGCAAGTTACAAACAGGTAAAGTTGAGAAGATTGCCAAGATGATATCAAATCAGAACATAGTTGGGGCATTAGATAAAATTGATATCCTTAACCAAGAGTTGTTTTCATCTTTCAAAGAACTAGATTTAAACTCGGCAGATGTTAGTAGCCTATACTTAGAATTCATAAACGAAATCACAACATCCAATTTTGCAGAACGCCATTACAATAATTCAAAAGGACTGTTGCCAATAACGAAAGACAATAGGTCTTTGGCTAATGGGCTAGCAGTATTAGAAGATATTAAAAATTCAATAGACATTATTAACGAGGATAAAGAGACAATTGCAAGCATAAAGAAGAATTCCAGCAAGATAGAAAAGTTTATCAAGGCAATCTATCAAATGAGAGACCACCCAATTTCACAAAGAGTTATAAATCTATTCTCAGAAGGCAAAGGAAGCAATAAAAAAATATTTACAGAAGTCTTCAAAGATTCCACAAAAGAAGAAATCAAAACATATTTTAAGCAAATGCTAGACAGTGCACTCGAGTTATATAACGAGATTGATTGGGCACAAAATCAACAAGTTAGTAAAGATGTAAAAAATATGACCAACCGTTTTAAGGAGGCGTTATTCCCATCTGCATTAATCAGCGATGCCATAAACTATCTTGACATAATCAACAATGTAATGGAATTTGCAAATTTCCAAAAGGAAATTCTAGAGGAATTTAGAAAAGCATTAGATGATGAAGGGATGAACGTTATGGATGACATATATGAAATTGTTAAGAGCAATTCGGAGGACGCAGAGACATATTTATTAATTCCTCTTGCAAAAGTAATAAAGAAGATGACAAGTAGCAATGATGCACAATTGAAAATAAAAAATAGCCTTAGAGAACATTTACATAAAAGTAATATGCCACAAGGGTATTCATATGCATCTCACGTTATAGCAACGCTATTCAAGAACCTATCAGGAGATCCAACGATTGATGATACGCTAGGTCAAGACGTCATGGAGCGTTCTTTGAGAAAGGCATATGTAAGGAAGGCAAATAAGAGAAATCTAGAACTAATAAAACAGAAGTTTAATCTCAAATCATTTGACAAGTGGCATAACGGAATTGATTTAGACAATATCAGCGGAATATATAACGACTGTGCTAAATATGTAGGAATGAGTGAAATAACAGCACAAACAAACCTTTCGAGAGAAGATGTTAGAAAGATTGGTAGGGAAGTAAGAAGAAAAATAGACGAAACATTGAGCACAACTAAGCCACAAGTAGAAGTTCTTATACAGTCTATAGTTGATGAGTTTTTCAGAGCAACGAGGCCGCAAATTGAAGAACTAGCGAAACTTAATGTGAACGACGAGGGAGTGGCAGCTAAAATAGCAGAAATTAATGCAAAATTGAAAGAATTACTCAAATAAGGAGGCATGTCATGGAAAAGAAATTAAAACTTAATTATCCGCAAACGATTAAGGTTGGGCTTGCCTTTGCAATAATAATGGTTTTCTGGACAGCGTATGACTTTGTAATGCCACTTTTGTTAGAGCAAGCATATGGACTCAGCAATTGGATGAGAGGTTTAATTATGGGATTAGACAACCTATTATCCCTCTTTCTACTGCCTATTTTTGGGAAAATATCGGACAAAGCAAATGGTAAGATAGCTCAAAAATATGGCAAGAGGACTCCGTTTATATTAATAGGCACTGTCATATCTGCGGCATTAATCATACTTGTACCAATTACCTCTCTTAAACAAATGGAAGCAGGAAAGCAAGGCAGAGAAGAAATATTAAAGAAACTAGATAACAATCAAAAGACTCAAGAGTTATTAGAGAAGTTTTTTGATACAAGCGGAAGTAAATATGTAGACAGAGGATACTTAGATCTCAATAAGGTTACAAGAGACAAATTTATAAAGATTAGATATGATTCGAGTTTGCAAGTATTAAAAGGGAAAGAAAAAAGAACGCACAAAGGAGCATACAAATATACGTTCACAACAGATACCCAAATAATTAAAGCAGACGGAAGCATTATAGAGGTTAAGAAGGGCGAAACAAAATTTGTCTATCCAAGCGATACCATAATAAACACAAGAGTTGAAGGGGCAGGAAGTAGAAAGGTGTCCGAAATAATAAACGGAAATGCTGACTATAAAAAATATGTTGAAACAGGGATAAACGAAGAAGTATCTGGAGAAATTTTCAAGAAAGTTAAAGACGGCAAAGGCAAGAATAGTTTGATAGCTTACATGTTCATCCTATTGTTTGCACTTATCGCAATGGCAACGTTCAGATCCCCGGCAGTTGCACTAATGCCTGACGTAACGCCAAAGCCCTTGAGATCTCAAGCAAATGCAATGATAAATCTCATGGGTGGAGTTGGAGGAGCAATAGCGGTTCTAATTTATACGGTAGCCCTAATTAAACCAGTTCAAGCATATACGTACACGGTTATCTTTGTAGCCGTCGCATTTGCAATGATAGCACTTCTTCTGTTCTTCCTTGGATTTGTAAGAGAGAGAAAACTGAAAGAAAAATATAACGCAATATGTGAAGAGTTTGGTATTACAGATGAGGAAACGAGCAAGCATGAACTTGAAGAGAATACGGAAGAAACAAGCAAGCAGCAAAACATATCTTTAAGTAAAAAATTAGAAGAGAAATTCTTCAGTAAGATTAAGAATTTAACAGACGCTGAAAAACGAGAAAAACTAAAGAAAGCAAAGTTCACAAGTTTTATTCTGATACTAGCATCAATCTTTATGTGGTTTATGGGTTTCAATGCTGTTTCATCAAACATTTCAATTTACATAGTAAAGACCTTAAACCTTAAGCCAGTTGTGGCATCACTGATTGTTGCAGTAAGTATGGGAGTCAGTGCCGTTGCGTTTATTCCTGTTGGAATTATGGCATCAAAGATAGGACGAAGGAAATCAATTATAATCGGGTTTATATGTGCCGCAGTAGCATTTGCGCTGATTTTCTTGCCAATAATATCAAAGGCAGCGGAGACAGGCGGAGATGCAACAAAAGCAACGTTATTTGCACTGTTCTACTTGGTTGCTAGTTTTGGTTTGATTATTGCAAACGTTAATACATTTCCAATGGTAGTTGAACTTTCAACAGAGGATACGATAGGAAAATATACAGGATACTATTATGCGGCGACAATGTCTGCACAGGCGATAACTCCCTTTATAGCAGGAGCGATAATGGATAAATGGGGTTCTAAGTTTTTGTTCCTATATTCATCATTATGCGTAGTTGTTGCAACAATCATTATTTTGTTTGTTAGATATGGAGATAGCGTTGTAATCAAAAAAGGTCAAAAACTAACAAAGGAAGAGAA
Organism: uncultured Clostridia bacterium; assembly: GCA_963532875.1. Classification (GTDB taxonomy): domain Bacteria; phylum Bacillota; class Clostridia; order Christensenellales; family CAG-917; genus CAUTUX01. Next base: position 14,212 of record CAUSLO010000030.1, read on the forward strand.
AAAAGAAATAATTCTCGAAAGTATGGGTGATCCAGATTGATAAATGTTGGAGATTGGCAAGAGGAATTTTCAAAGAGAAAACTGTTAGAAAAAATCCAAAGCATCTTGGATAAAATACAAGGTGAACAGTATTTTCCAAAGAAGGAACAAATCTTTAGGAGTCTTATCATAGTTCCACCTCAAAAGGTTAAAGTTGTAATATTAGGGCAAGATCCATATCATGAGCCAGGGCAAGCCAATGGATTAGCTTTTGCTGTAAACGAAGGGGTAGTGCCACCGCCATCGCTTCGTAACATATTCAAAGAAATTCAGATTGAATACGGTTTAACTCCAGGTGATAAAACACTAGAAGGTTGGGCAAAACAGGGAGTCCTATTGCTAAATGCCACACTTACGGTTAAAGAAGGCGAAGCGAACTCACACAAAGATTTGGGATGGCTAGATGTAACTGAAGAGATTTTTAAAATACTAAACGAACAACAGCAGGGAATTGTTTATTTGTTATGGGGAGCGTTTGCACAGAAAATGAAAAAGTATGTTTCAAATAAAAATCATTTAGTTTTAGAATCGCCACATCCTTCGCCGCTGTCGGCACATAGAGGATTTATAGGGAATGGGCATTTTAAGAAGGTAAATGCATTTTTAAAATCAATTGGAGAAGAGGAAATTAATTTCTGCGTTTAGTAAAAAGCATATCAAAAACTTGATATATATTTTACAATTGACAAAAAAAATGGATGGTGATAAAATCTCATCTTTGACAGTTGTGGGCACACCAACCCACGAAAACCCCAGTAAAACA
>CAUSLO010000031.1:0-14770 GCA_963532875.1 uncultured Clostridia bacterium
TAACTACTTTTTCTAAGTATTCCTTTATGTATGAGTTATTGTATATGTTGCTGTTGTCCTTGTTTTCGTGGAAGATTGAAATGTCTATTGTGTTTTTTGTCCACATCTGTCCATCTTCGCAGGCTGGGAATAACTCAGTCTCTACATCTTCAAATCTGTAGTAATTTCCGCTAATTACTTCATACTTAACACCTTTTCTGTATGCAAAGGTACATGCTACCTCTCCATACTTTGATGATTCGCTGAATGTTGCTACTAATGCTCTTGGATATACCTTTGCTCCTTCAGTTTCATCTGATGGGGCTTTTGTTTGTGGATACATACCTTTGTATAGGACCTCATCTTCCTGATATTGTACAGTAACTTCATATGTCTTTCCAGTCTCGTTAATTGTTGTCTGTCCTTCATAGCCAGTTTGAGTTACTGCTTTTTGAGAACCTTCCTTATACAAGTATCCATCTGCCTTCAAATTCTTCAATGCGTATGGTTGCGTTGCTAGGCTTGCGTATGGAACTTTAATTGTAACTTTTGTATATTCTGCATCTGCTGCACCTGTAATTGACCCGTCTTCATATCTCAAGTTATCTCCACGCATTCCATTTAAGTTGATGTTTACTATCGCATACATTCCTACAACTTTTCCTTCTAGTGCTAAGTCGCTTGTTACAGTGTTGTTCTTGAACTCATACTTGTCTGAACCGTTAAACCAACCTAAGAATATCTCATTTTGTGTGTCGTATTGTAATGTTGGTGATTCATCTCCTACGTATGAATATCCATGCCTGAACTTGATTGTCTTGTTGTTATTGCTTACTTCGCCGCCTTTTACGTTAGTTACTGACACTGTTCTATCAGTATATAAAGTGATTGTCCTTATATTTCTCTTTACGTAGAACTCAATAACTGTGTTAGGTAATTTAACGTCAATGTTATCTGTTGGATCTATCTCAGCACCTTTATGCTTGAAGATCATATTATCTCTGTTATATACATTTTGATTAATTTTACCTTTAACAAATTCTAATACATCATTTACAGTAATCTTATCTCCATCACTCTTGTTCAAGTTTGATAGATGCTCAGACTTATCTTGATTATATCCATCACCAGTTGTATCTTGTCCATAAATCTTCAACTTGATTTGAACTCTACTTGCCTTATCCCAAACTGGATACAATACCTTAGTTCCACTTACGAAGTCTGCTTCTCCAAATACATATGTAGTAATATCAAGTTTTGGTTTATCCTCAGAATAGTCATTCGTATAGTTAGGTCTCTGTACTGAGAAGTGCTTCAAGTCAGCAAATGTGTTCTCACCCCATGCTGGTTGGTTATACTTTGCCCCTGTTGGTGCTTCTTGTACCTTTCCACCATACAATACTGTTTCTTCTTTAGTTTGAATGGTTGAGCCATCTGGCATCTCGTATCTAACTACAATGCTCTTCCTATCAATCTTGTAGTTATAAATGTTCTTATTAATGTATGACATGTTGACCGCAGTATTTCCTGTAGGATCTGCTCCATCATACATAATGTCAGTTTCTGTTGCCTTATATGGCTTCATTGTATCTGCATCCAAACTCTTAACTACTTCTCCGAACAATTCTCTTGGCATTAATGTAGTTGCGTCAGTACTGTCTCCGTCAAATGGTATTGTTACTCTGCGACTTATCGTTAATTCAGGAACAGCACCCAGTTTTTCATATGTCATGTCAACTCTTTGGAATCTAACTTGAGCATATATTCTAACATTTTTAATTGCAGACCAACGTGCATACAATGTTGCATGTGAACCCGGTTGTTTATATGAATCTTCGTTAAATGTCCAATCTGTTGCATCACGTTTTGTATCTGCTCCTACGCTTTCATCGTCTCTACTCCATCCTCTGAATGGTGCGTTATAACTCTCACCATCTTTGTTAGCAACTGACATAGTTGGATTGTATATTCCAGACGGTAACTTGCCACCTACAAATACGTCTACTGATGAAGGCATTCCTGCTACTGTATATGTATTAGCATCCGAATGTTCACTTCTCGTCTTGAAGTCTACTTTTACCTTATATCTATTAAATGTAACTGTAATAGTAATCTTTCCACCATTTGTTTTTGCATTTCTAGCAATTGACAAGATGTACTTATCTTCAGTTCCGCTATGGATTTTGTCAATTGTACCAACATCTGCAACAGCACCAACTAAGTTACTATCTAAGTAGTTAGACTTATAATCAGTACCTAGAGCCTTCTTTAGATACTCTGTTGTTGTATACTTAGTCAAGTCTGGTTTCTTATCTTGTATTGTTTCACCTTTCTTGAAGTACCAATCTGTTGTTGTCAAAGAACTTGGTTCTTGGTATTTACCATGAATTTCTGAGTCATTAAATGAATGTGTTTCGTATTCACCATCAACTTTCTGTGTTCTAATGTTGACGTATACTTTTACGTTTTCTTCTTTTGTAAATATTGGTCTCAATTTTACGTTGCTAGCTGGCATTATATATTCAGCATAGTCAATTTGTTCTTCATTGTTTACCATTTTCATTACGTACTTAATCAATGCATCAGAAATTTGTCTGCCATCTTCATATTGCCATCCTCTAAAGATGTCGCCTTGTTTAGTAGTTGTTGGAGCACCTATCTTTTTCTTATGTAAATATCTTACAGTCGTTGGCATTGGATTTGGCTCATATTGATTGCTTTCAAACTCATATCCAATATTGTACTGCTTTGGTCTAAAATCAACTCTGATTCTTGAACCTCTATTTACTTCAATAACCTCATCTTTTAAATCTTTAACTTGGCCTTCTATACCGGAATTATTAGTATCCTTTGTGTCGTAGTAATATGCTTCATATACCGAGTTAGAACCAAGTAAATACTCTGGTAAGCCAAGCTTTGCAATTTGTTCTTTCAAATTGATCTTATGTTTGCCACTATCAGATACCTCATTTGCGTGAACTGATATTTGTTGTTCTGGTATATTGAATTCATTCTTCCATAAACCAAGTTCTTCAAATTCTGTCTTATTTAATTTGCTATTTTTCTTCAATTCTGCAACGTTTTCTGCAACTTTTGTCTTAGCAGGATCGACGTTATCTTCATCCCTGTCTCCATTGTAGTTAAAGTTCAAGTCAAATGTTAATTCACTTGTAAATCTCTTAATGTATACGTTGAATGTGTTTACTTGTGTCTTGCTAATTTGTAGGTTTGTCTGACCTTCAATGTCTCTATCAATTGCATTATAGTCAAATACATTTTCATGATTTAACTTCAAAGTACCGTCAGTTAATTTTTCACCGATCTCAGACTTAATCTTTGCTTTTAATACACTGTCGCTAAAGTTGAATGTCGAACCAACATCCATCTTTACTTTATATTTAAAGTTATATGTATATTTATACTTCAATGAATTAATCGTGTTGTCTGCATCTTCATCAGCTAAATATGCATTAACATTAACGTCATACTCTTGTGCCCAAACTGGGTATAATTGTATTGTCTTTTTCTCGTGATTCTTATGTTCATTTTTATATGATTGAAGTTTGAAAAATCCATTTTCATCACAGTATTTAAGATTATTGTATTCTGCATCAACTGGCTTCCAAGCTAATATTGTTGATGTTCCAATTAGTGCATCACTTGATGATTTAAATACATATTTTGGACTTACACCATTATCATCAATTAAATTCTTTGCGATAACATCCCTTGATACTGTTGCTCCGAATTTCACTTTGTGTTCTTTATTGAAGAGTTTATCAAACTCAGCATCGCTAAGTAATGGTGTGTGGACACCGTCACCGTTATTAAATTTAATAGTATCTCTGCTTCTCTTGTATCTAATTCCGAACTTCATAAAGTCATTTTGGTCGAAAATTATATTATCTGAGACACTTATAGTCTTATCTGGATTTCTTTCATCAATTAACTCAGGAATGCCATCGTACGTTTTATCTATTGAAGATGGTTTGTTCTCTGATCCTGTTACAAGATTTTCAAAGCCCGAAATTTGTTGATCTTTTGTAAAACCTGCATTATTCCCATCTCTAAGAATTCTTTTTGTTGTTAGCAACTTGTACCCATCTGCGTCAGCAAGTTCTTCAACATAATATTTTAAAATTACTTGTTTTTGAGTCTGTGGAGAATCTGTACGTCCTTGAGCCACAAATCTAATAATTGAATCATCACCAATTAAATCATGCGTCAATGTAAACACAGTTTTACCTTGTTCAACTGTACCTTTCTCTGTACCATTAATATTTCTAACAACTTTCCAATCTTCAAATACTCTTCCGTCATTGAAATGATATGGATCAAGTGTAAATTCTTCTTCAAACTTAAATTCTGTCTTAGAAATACCTAGTGCTGCGATATCTGCATCTGAAGCAATTTCTGTTCTACCTCCATCTTGTTTCTCGTAATAGAAGTGCAACTTGAATGTTCTCTTTTCGTATCTATAAATTACTGTATAATCTTCTTCACCCAAATAAGGCAATCTCTTGTCTGGAATCTCTGTTTCTGGTTGTGAACCGTACTTATAATATACTTTTGGCAATGAATTGTAGCCTCTCTTGTAATCATTCCAATCTTTTAAGTTTACTGCGTTATCTTCCATCTTAAATTCGTTTTCAACGCTCTCATCATATGCACTATAATTCGCAACAGAAATTGGTTCTTTCCCTTTAAAACTCTTTTTTCTTGTTGGATTATATAATTTACCAAATGACTTTTCACTATAACCTGTTGGCGATTTTGAATCTTCAAATTCGTGTACAACTGTAACATTCCTTACGGGATTGTCTGTTGGCTTAATAGCATAATAATATGTAGAATATGTAATATTGGTATCTTCTCTGGTTTCATCTAGGATTGCTGTTGCTCTATCTTTAATTTCAGAAGCATCTAAATTTAAAGATGATTTATACCAAGTATAACCCTTCCCTCTTAAACCATCTGGAAGACGAACAGTTCCTCCATTGGTGATTTCTTCAAAATATTCTAGTTTTTTTACGTCATCCTCAACACTGAAAGTATAAATTCCTTTTTTTGCTGTTGCTCCTGCAGATTGTTTAGGGTTAAATATTCTGATATGTGTTGCCTTATTAATTATAGCGTCTCTGTTATCTTTTTCATTTGGGTCTTGAAGTTTTGTACTAAACCCTGAATTTGAAAAAAGAGGAACTAGTTCCTTTTCTGAAACTTGAGCAGTTGCTAAATCATATTCACTAAGAGGACCTTTTCCAATATATTGTGCACCTGTCGCTCTTTCTATTCTATATTTACGAGCGTCTTCTAAAAGATTGAAGTCAGTTCTTTTAATTAATGAAGTCTTTTTAACTGCTGCTAAATTGTTTGATTCTTGATCTCTAACGAATAATAGATTTTTCCAGTCTACTCTGACTGTTAAATCTTTTCCTTTTTTATTGAATGTTCTTTTTTGTTTACGTCTTAAAGTAATATATGTATCTTTTTCGTCTCTTTCCAAAGGTAAAAATCCATCTTTAGGAAATTCATATTTTGAAAGTGCAGATGAGTTATTGGTAAAAATATCTCTGTAATACAGCCCTACTTTATCCCCTTTATTATCTACTCGCTCGTATATTCTTTTAACATCCAGATCATCAAAATTTGGAGTGAACACTTTATCTTTAGCATTATACGTACCCAAGCCTTGTTTAACACCTAGTACTGGTCTTGTTCCCATAACTGCTGTTGTGATAACTAAAATTAAAGTTAACAAAAGCAATGATGCCAGAACGCTTGAAATGATTCTCTTGTAATTCTTTCGTGGAACTATATACATAACACTCTCCTATATTGCAGCAAACAGTATGCAAAATACTGCTGCTCCAATTCCTAACATTGCTAAAATATGTAAAACTACTATTAATATTGAATATCCCGATACTGATGCCATTGCACGCAATTTATCCATAAATGCTTCATCGTCATCATACATAGCATCTGGATCATAGAATGCTGGCAAAGTACTTGACTGGAATGCTGTTGCATCATCTGCCAAAATTAATTGATTTTGACTTGGCATTTGTGTTGCCATCTGTGGCTGTACTTGTGGAACTGGTTGTGCTGTTAAATCATACCCAGCAGTTGCAGCCTTTTGATCATATGCCTTAAAGATATTGTTTTCTAATTCTTTTCCGCTACGGATTTCTAAAACTGAAAATTTCTTTGTGATTTCGTCTAACTTTGCTCTTGTATCTGCTAACTCAGCCTCTTTTTCTTTTAACTTTGCTTCTGCTTCTGCTTTACCTGCTTCACTCATGTCTTGAACTGAGTCTTTCAAATTCTGAATTTCTCCACCCATCTGTTCATATTGAAGTAATAATGTTGAATATTTTTCTTCGTCTGGGTTAATTGGGATTGTCATCTCATATACCATTTCACTTTCTGGTTCTTGGTAATTTGGAATAACTCTTTCTAATATGTATTCGATTGTTTCTTTTTTATTTAATGTAATAACATTTTTAATTCCGTTTGCTACTGCTATCTTTCTAACTTCTGTTGCTTTTGCTGTTTCTAATTGTGCCTTCATCTCATCAGTTAACAAACCTTTGTTTTTCATCTTTTGCATTACATAGTCTCGTACATATTCACCACTAAATTTCTTTGGTATCGTTATTCCATATTTTGCACCTAACTTGTCCAAATCATTTTGGGTTGTACTGTTATGAACTATTGCTCTGAATTGCTCGTATGGAACTCCTTCAAACTCTCCTTCACTTTCTACGAACATTGGTCTAAATGCTACATTAACTTCATTTGCTAATGTAGTCTCAAATGCTTGATTTGCTGGTTGACTGTCTAAATATGAAACGAATAACTTTAGGCTATCCATTGAAAGTGTTTTTAATTCAATTAAAACTTTTAAATATAACTTTTTAACATAGTCATTTTGAATTGCCTGGTTCTCAGCAACCTCATCAAATAAGTCTTCCAATTGGAACTCTGTAAAGGTATTAAACCAAAGCAGCCTATAGTTCTTTCTGCTATCTAACGTTAAGCATTCCTTTCTCGTCTTTACAACGTAGTCTCTCAATGCGTTACGCATAATATCTATCTTGATTTTCTTTGGAAATGCTATTCCTTGCTTAACAAAGAAATCAGATATAATTGCTGGCTCTACCTTCAGCATCTTCTCTAAAAATTCACCTGTTGTTAATGTTTTTGCCATATATTTTTCCTCACATATAGACACTACTCCCCCAAAATACTAGGCTAGTAGTCAAAATAATTCTAATCATTTTTCTATCAAAATTTCAAAACCCCTCCTATTGTGTTATCAATTTTCGTTTATATTGCCATTCTTTTTGGTATTCATAACTTTTTAGCACTCTAACCGTTAGACTGCTAATGCACCAAAAACTAATATATGCTGTTTTGATTGTTGTGTTTATTTAATGCTGTGCTACCCCCTTCTGTTATTTGTATTGTTTCCCCTTGTGTTAAATAGCCTTTTGCTTGTAACCGATTTAATATTTTTTGTGTCTTTTCTGTATTCCAATTCAATGTTTCTGATGCCTCGCTAACGTTGATGAGGCTTTTTTTGTTTATTAAATTGAGTATTAAAAGTTCGTTTAACTCATTTTTTAACTTATTTCTATGAATGACGGTATATACCGCTCCTCCATTTTTTCTGAATAATACGGTTAGGATTAGTATTAATAACCCGAATGTCGTTATCGTTCCCGAATGCGTCAAATCTAATGCTGTTGCTATAATATATCCGCCTAACGATGTGGCTATTGCGATTGTGATAGTTATGGAAATAAATTGCTTTTGGTTTTTTGAAATTAGTATCCCAATTGATGCTGGGATGACTAACATCCCTATGACTAGGATTATGCCGAAGGTATCTAATGATGCACCAGTTGTGAGAGTTATGTTGATTAAAAACAAATAATATATCTTTCTTGGATGCATGTTTATTGATGTCGCAAAATTATTATCAAATGCTGCTAAACTCAATTCTTTGTATAACGTGGATACTGTTGCTATGTTGATGATTAAAATTATTATGTTTACAAGTATTGATACTGGGAAAACCCCACCGATTAATTCTGAATATGTCGCTAAAATGATATTCCCTGTTAAAATCATCTCTTTTGACACTCTGCTATTCTTCAATGGTCCTGAAATTAACACTATTGCTATGCTGAATAACAGTGGCATAACGATTCCAACAGCGATATCTTTTGATATAAATTTGGATTTGCTGAGGATTTCAATTAAAAATATTAAAAATATCCCTGAAAACACCGATGCTACCAATATTACTACTGTGTTTGTTTTGTTAAATATCAAATACATCAATACTGTGCCTAATAAAATGGTATGTGTTAACCCTTCTATCAACATTGATGCTTTAAAACTAAGGATATATACACCAACTAATGCACATGAAATTGTACTTATGATTAACAATGACAATACGGCTATATCCAAAATTGCCTACCTTCAAACAAATTTTTCACCTTTTTCATGCCTAAATCTGTGATTTTGCCATCTTGGGTTATGTATTGTTTGTGTATCAAATACGTTTTCGTGTCTTGATTTAACTCATATTTATCGCTATTCGTATATAAATGGATTAAATAATGGTACTTATTTATCTGCTTTTTATATATAACCTGCTTAATTCCTACGACTACTAACCCACGTTTTGGTGAAAACAACAATGACAATACCGCTAACCCTGACAAAATGATTATAACGGCGGACGATGGCGGAAAATTCTTCACAAAATGCGAGATGGTTATCCCAATTATCCCCGAAATTAACCCAATTGCTCCTGAAATTATGAAATTAACACTAAATTTGTCTGAAAATTGCCTTGCAATGAACGTTGGGGCTATTATCATGGTGGTTAATAAAATGATACCGATGGACTGAATTCCCAAAATTACACAAACGACCAGTGTTGAAATTATGAAAATTTCTGCCAATACTGAATCAAACCCTAATGCCTTATACAGTGCCTTATCAAACGTATATAACTTGATTTCTTTCCAAAATAACGCAAATAACGTAAAAATTACTACGGAAACCGCCAAAATGCTGTATAAATCGACCTTTGATATATATGCAACTTGTCCAAATATTATTTCTTCAATACTTGCTCTCTCATTTATGTTCTTTTTATCTAAAATACTAATCAAAACTTGCCCAAATCCAAAAAATCCTGCCAACAATACCGCCAAAATTGTCGTTTTTTTCAATTTTGTGTACTTTTTTATGGTTCTAAAAAGTATCAACATGAAAATACATGATATGGCAGAACCTAGTAGCAGTATAAAAATGTTCTTTTTTTTGAGTATGATAAACGCCAAAGCGACCCCTGGTAACGTGGCATGTACCATACTTTCGCCAATTAATGCTTCCTTTCTAACTACAACCACTACCCCAAATGAACCGAGTAACAATCCTAAAATTGCAACAGTCATTAACGTTAATATAAATAAATAATTATTTTGCAACCAAAAACCGCTATTTGATGCAATTAAATTGGACATTTAACGATTAACCTCATATGTCAACTTTATATTTTCTGGCGTAAATACTTCGGATACTTTGCCACTAGCAATTAACTTGAAATTGATTAACGTTACATCCTGAAAATACTCTTTGACGGTTTGTAAATCGTGATGTGTGGCTATTATTGTCTTCCCTTCTTTATTTAACTTTTTTAACAATTCCATTATCGCTTCTTCTGTCTTTTTATCTATTCCTTGCAGTGGTTCGTCTAACAACAAAATTTCCGCATTTTGTACTAATGCTCGGGCTATAAAAACACGTTGTTGTTGCCCACCTGATAACTCGGAAATTTGTTGGTTTTTGAACTCACTCATCCCCACTTTTTCAAGTGCTTCTAACGCTCTTTGTTTGTGCTCCTTTTTGGGTCTGCGTATTAGTCCTAATTCCCCATATGTTCCCATTAAAACAACATCAAATACCGTTACAGGGAATGACCAGTCAACATCATTTTTCTGTGGGACGTATGCACATTTCTTTTTAACCTTTTTGTATTTTTTTCCAAATATCCTAATCGTACCTGATATTGGTTTTAATATCCCAACTATGGATTTCAACAATGTGGTTTTTCCTGCTCCGTTTGGTCCAATGACCGCCATAAATGAGAATTTTGGTATGTCTAAATGGATATCCCATAGGACTGGTTTGTAATTGTAGGCTACGCTTAACTCCTCTATACAAATGGCTTCATCGCTATGTATCATTGTATTGCACTCACTATTGTGTTGATATTTCTTGTCATCATTTTGATATATGTGTCTGCATTTTCATCCTTTGTTCCTAATGCATCTGCAAACAAAACACCACCTTTTTTCAACTCATGTCCGCTCTTTTTTGCTAGGTCTATAAGTGCATTAATTCCCTTATCACTTAATGATGATTCTGGGAATATTGCCCTTACGTTATGCTCTTTTATTTCCCCAACTAATCCCGTTAAATCACGTTCATTTGCCTCTGCAATTGTTGACACTCCTTGGATGTGTAGGAACTCAATTCCAAATGCTCTTTCTAAGTATGCAAATGCATCATGTTGGGTTACAACTCTCTTCTTTTCTTCTGGAATTTTTGAGAGTTTTTCTTTCAATTCTTTGTCTAAATTACTTAACTTTTCTAAGTATGAATTTAAATTCTTTTTGTATTTGGCAGTGTTTTCCTTGTCAATTTCCGACAACTTCTTTTCAACTATCTTTGCTGCCTCTTTCCATAAATTGATATCATGCCAAAAATGTGGATCTATTTCACCATGATGATGATCTTCTTCATGTTGATGCTCATGCTCTCCTTCATGGTGATGTTCATGTTCTCCAGCTTTGATAAAGCCTTTCTCGGATACTTTAAGTGTTTGATATAACTCATCACCTACACTAAACACTTTGTTTTTGTTTTTTGCAATATTCTTTATGCTATCCAACGCCTTGCTTTCTAATTGTAACCCCATTGTGAATACTGCCTTTGCGTTCTTTATTTTGCTTGTATGGCTACTTGTCATTTGAAAATGATGAGCATCTACGTTTGCACCCATCAATGGCGATACTTTTTCACTATCACCAGCAATATTGGATACTAGGTCTGCCAATACACTTGTTGTCGTTACTATTGCTCCTTTATCTTTTTTTGTACATGCTGCTAAAGAAAAAATGCTTAGTGTTGCCAATACAGTTATTAATATATATTTAATTCTTTTCATGTATTCCTCCTAATTCAATTTTGTTATTATATACCCAAATATGTGATTGTAAAGTAAAAAATTCCTTATTATTTAAGCGTTATGTTGTTCTATCGGATTAGACATGCTATTAATTGTCTTTCACTTTGTTAAAATCATATAACATATATGCAATATTTAAACCAAATACTGTAACTGCATATACAAATATAAATTGAAATTCGCCTTTTGTGAATCTGTGCTCTATTAATGTTCTAGGCAACGAAAGTATGTTCCATGAATTCAATCTAATGAATCTTCCCAAATGTACTGCAAATGCAATTAATATACTCTCACATGCAATTAGTCCTATTCTGGCTAATATATTGTTCTTGTTCTTTAGTATGATGTCGTTAATCCCCTCAATTTGCCTTACGCCTAATATTGTTGCTGTAACGGAACATATAAATATATTAAGTATGTCAATATATCCTACAACATTAACTAAGTATGTTCTGTATATTCCGTGCCCTAAAATGTATTCATGTCTGGATATATGAATAAAGTCAGTTATTACATAAAACGAATTAGGCATAAATATAAAGGCTATAAAGAATACAAACCAATTCCATATGATATTGTTATTTAAACTCTTGCTATGCCAATTCTTATACTTATATATCAACAAAGATGGTATGACAGCCAACCCTACGTTATATATCAAAAACAAATGATCTAATGGTCCTTTTTCTTTGGATACAATTGCACGTATTGTTGCCAAGACAAATGACAAACAAATTAATACCAATATGCTTAACCTTATGTTTAATGCTTTTCCTTTCTTGAGCATAGCAACAATATACCACATATGATATTGTTGTATACACTTTCAAAATGTGATATAAAAATATTCATAATCTTCTTGCCGCCATGGTCAAGAGGTCAAGACGTCGCCCTCTCACGGCGGAATCAAGGGTTCGATTCCCTTTGGCGGTACCAGATTTATTTATATGCTTTCAACACAAAATAATATAGATTTCCCGCATCTAAATATTCTGTTTTTCCTAGGAACAATATGAGTTTTTTTCAATGCCTTAGTAAATTTGATATTTTATTTTGTTTTTTTTGTTACTGCAAAAGTTTCAGGGTCAAAATTGTAATTATTTAATAACTCGGTTGCCGTTATAATTTTTATTTCACCTCTTCTTGTATTTTTATCAAAATTAAAAACTCTATATATTACCGCACCGTCATTCTTATACTGATCAAAGAAGTCTTCCTCATTTCTAGTCATATAAAATACAGTCTCAGCAGAACCTAACGTTGTTTTTACCTCTATTCTTAGAATATTACCATTATCGTCAATAGAACTAATGTCGTATCCTAAACCATCACCTTGTAGTTTGCTTAAATGTTGAACTCTATCAACATCGCCTTTACTAAAACTTGCGACTTTATCTCTTTCATATTGATAGACAAATTCTTCTCCCATATTCCATATTTCTTGATTATCCTCATTCTTCTTTGCCCAATCTACATCTCTACCTGAAAACTTAATTGCCCTCTTTTTCCTTTCATTAATTTCAGTTTAAAAAATTGGAAATATGTTTTCGTTTAAAATCCCCTTCACAGCAGTAAATATTGCAGGTCTAGCGTTTTTATCAACAATGAAGCCTTCTTCGTACACCTTAACCGCCTCTGTTTGATGTGCAACTATGTTACCTATTCTCTGAATTATTAATATCTCATTTCGTGTTTTTGACATCACTATATCTTCATTATCAAAAACTAGCACTTCATTTAATTTTTCCTTAACTTCTGATGTAGTTAATTGACCATATCTATCTAGTAGTGGTTTTATCGCTCTTCTTATTTCGGCTTCTGTATGCATAATTTATTCCTCAAATTTATAATTTGTTATCAGTAAATGTTTCACTTTTTTTTCATTTCTATTTTGAAAACTCACAAGATACTTTTTGTCAAAACTTCTAATGTTAAAATCCTTGTAAAGTTCATAAATAAAATTAGTATTTTTAATTATTAGCATAAAGTTTGCTTTAGTTTGCTTACAAAACTTTGACAGCCTTTTATGGTCTGTAGCATCAAAAACATTATTTGCATATGTGGAAAACGTTGTATCATATGGTGGATCTAAAAATATAAAATCATCTTCCCCCGCAATATTTCTATTAAAGAACTCATCAAAATCAAGAGCAGAAATTTCAGTCCTATCTAGAATATTTGCCATCTCTTGACTCTCCATATAGGCAATTTTTTTTTCTAAAGACTTTCTGTTGTAACTCATGCCTCCATATGGCACATTGAAATCTCCATTTCCATTGTATCTGAACATAGAAGAATAACAATATTCTCGTATAAAATAAAAAATAGCATTTCTAAATTCTTTATCAATATTTAGTTTTTCTGAGTTGTTGTATAAAAATCTAAAATGTGTGTACAGTCCACTTTTAAAAGAAGTTTCTATATTTTCTTTTACATTGTTACTTGATAGAGTACCCATTTCTTTTTCAATTACTTTCATTCTTTTTAATTTTCTTGATACGCTACTATCAAGTTCTTTTAATATTCTTTTCCCATCAACTATAAATTTTTCATTCAATATTCCATTAAATTCTTCAGATTTTGTTAATATGAAAATTTCTATATAATTTGAAAGTTCTTTATCTGATATGTCTCCCTCTTTATAGTTATTATATAGACAAGTTAGTTCATCTATATATTTTTCAGTTATGTTTTCAAGTATCTTCCAACACTTATCTATTTCCTTAATTGCATAAAAAAAAGACGTGTTTCTTTCTTTAACACAACGATAAAGTGCCATTAATTCTTCGGATTTATCATTAATGTAATACTTATTGCAATTTTCTAGCCCAAAGTATAGTGCTCCGCCACCTACAAATGGCTCATAATAATTGTTTATGTTCTTGGGTACATTGTCTAATATTATTTTGAGTTCATCAGTTTTCCCACCGGGCCACTTTATAAATGGTTTCATTTAAACCTCCTTAATTACTTCAACTACATCTTCAACTTTACAATCCATCGCCAAACAGATTTTTTCGATTGAGTCAAGGTTTACATAAACATTTTTACTCATTCTAGACACAATATTGCTTGTTATATTTGCAGTCTTTTTAAACCTTCTTTGTTCATTCCTTTTTCAACCATAAGTGCTACAAAATGTTTATAACTTATAGTAATTTTACTAATTCCTTATCTTCTAAAAATTTTTTATAGTATATCATGAATCAGTATAAAAAATTATTTATAAGACTTTAATACTTGCATCTACGTTAGTGATTTTGACAAGTGTTTGTAAAATTAACTATCACTTTTTTAATTTCTATCCTTAATACCATTTACAAGCAATATGCACTTTCCTCTCTAGTTTTCTGTTTGAATTACTTGCATTTGTCAATACCTCAGCAATTTCAATTTTTTAATTTTGCACATGTGAAATGCTGATTTTTGCAGTTTTTGAGTCTGTAGAATGCCTAAAATAAAGAATTCCCAATTTCAGACACTATATACCCAAAACGTCAGCCAATTCTCTAA
>CAUSLO010000032.1:0-13590 GCA_963532875.1 uncultured Clostridia bacterium
CACCTTATTTAAGGTTTAACACCACATTTAGGGGGTTGTCGTCGAAACTTAGGTTTTAGTTTATTTTTTTCGCAACTTTTTGTCAAACAAAAACTGCCCTGTTTTTTAAAAATCTTCATCTTGAAAAATTTGAGTCTTTTCCTTTACTTCTTTTGACCTTTGTAAACGTTTGGTAAATATTTCGTAATCAAGAAATCTATGAAAAAAGAGAATTGCGTAATTTGTAATAAAAGCGAATACGTTCCATATAAACATTAATGTAAATATGAACCCCACCTTGTTTGTTATCTCTTCTATCCTTTTTATTATTTCTGTTGTTGCATAGAAGTCTTTTAAGAAAAATTTTTTAATTATTCCATACAATGCCCAAAATGCAATGTTGTTTATTACTAGAGCAATGAATATCCCTAAATACTTCTTATACTTCGTTTTATCCCAAATTATCATTGCGATGGATGCTGGACCTAGCCAGACTATGTATAAGAAAGACAATAAAGGTTTCCCTGTAATAAATGGTGACACCGTCGCCACAACTATATACGACACAATTGCAGAAAAGTATCTTTTCTCACACAGTGGAAAGCAAACCGCACTCGCAATAATAAATAAGATAGTTAAATCAATAACTTGGAAAAATCTGGCGAATCCTAAAAATACTAAAGATATCGAAATCATCAATCCAGCATACGTGATTGACTTAATTCGCTCTGCGTTTTTCATTTATATTTAATAAGACGCAAAAGCATGGTCTACCCACACTCTTACGTCATTTAATTACTTTACTTTTTAAAGAGATATCTTCTTCCCTAGTGCGTAGTCGATTTCGTTAGTATTTCCGAAATATACAACTGTACCCTTTCTTGTTACAACTTTGTCTTTAAATGCTCCGAACGTTTTTACTGCGTCCAATAACTCATTAATTTTTTTTTCTAGTTCTTGGGCATCTTTTTCATTTTTGAATTTTACCGCCATAAACTCAACATCATATTTCTTTAATTCAGCAATACCTGGGAATACAGATGGAACAAGGTCGAGAGCACTTTTACGTCCTTTTTTCTTTGCAGTTACCATCCAATGTGCATTATCTTCCGATGTTCCGTCTGTCTTTGTTACTTCATAGCCTGCCTTCTTGAATTTTTGTTCAAGACCGCTTGCGGTAGTACATGCAACAAACAAAACTGACATCATTGCAATTAATACAATACTTGTTAAAACTAATACTTTTTTATTCTTCATATAAACCTCCGAAAGTTCTTTTTCATTATACCACTAACAACAAGGAATTAAATCCCCACCCATACATTCACAACAACAATCTGCACATATTAAACTTTGGCATGCACAACAAGCAGAATTCGCTCTTCTGCCCGAACCATCGCCGTCTGACCATGGTGAATAGGTTCTCCTTGTATTTGTCTTTCGTTCTTGTTTCTCACCAAATGGCACTGTTGTTAATTCCTTTGCTACTAAATTCTCATATGCCTTTTTATACTTTTCGTTATTCTCGTCAAGACTAATTGTGTATAAAAGTTTTTGCTTTGCTTGTACAGTCCAACCTTGTTCGTAATATAGCATTGCTTGATGATAATGCCACTCTGCAACTCTATCATCTATATCATCTAATAGATTCTGTGCCTCTGCAAAATTGTGTTCTCTGATTTCTTTTCTAATTTTTAAATATGTATCAGCCTGTACGTTATTCTGTGAGTTGTTTCTAATAGTTTCTTTTGCTTCTTCAAATTCCGCTTCTAGTTCCTTTAGTTTCCCTTCCAATTCGTCTTGGTCTTTAATTTCTTCTTGTAATGATTTTTTCTTTTCAAAATAAGCAGAACGTAATTCTTTTTCAGTTGCCGTATCATTAAGTCCAAAATGCTCTAACTCTTTGCTCATTTCTAAAGTATATCACACTATGAAAATTGTTTTATATAAATTTAAATAATAGAAAAAGCATCACAATGATGCCTTTTGTGTTTTGCAGTTTTCAACTTATTATTTCTTACTAAATTTCTCGGCTGACTCTCGATCCGCTATTGCTATTACCTTGCCCTTCTTTTTAATAATCATACTGTAGTATGGACTATTTTTTTCAACTTTTTTTAATGTTTTGTTTAACGCCTTGTAATATGCCTTTGCTGAACTTGACTTGTCAAATATGAAATAATGAATGCTATAAGTTTTTAATCCTTCTTGTTTGCTTATTGCTACAACTTTATTTGCTCCTTGTATAGCCTTTTCAACTTTTGTCGTTTTTTCTTTATTTGCTATCAATACAGATGCCTCTGCCATTGCTGTCTCACGACCGTATTCTTCATACTCCCAACCTTGTTTTTTACTTTCTTTTTGAAACTTTCAAGTCCGCACCCTGCTAATAGCGAGAATGCCATAATCAATACAAGTAATGTTGAAACCAAAATTCCGATTCTTTTCTTATTCATTTGCCTTCCTCCAAATCTGTGGGATATAAACATTCTACCCCCCCCCCGCTTGCAGAAAGCAATACCATTTGCAGAAAAAAATAATTATTATCTAATTAGAGTGTTTAGTATTTGTTTTTATTAAATTTTGCTTATTGTTCAAATGACACACAAAATTTGTGCACTGTATATAACCTCTAATCTTTCAAACAACCAATTGGAATTACAAATACGCCATCTTCTCTTTTATATCCATATTTCGAACCTGTTACGATTATCTTTAATGTTGGCAAACTCAGTTTGGTGTTTTTGCTGGGCTCACTGCAATCAATTATTAACTTCTCTATTTTATTCAAGTTTTTTGCCGCAGCATCATATTGATGTGATCCTAATTTAAATTCAATTAACGCATATCGACCATCTTCTAGATGCAATACCGCATCAGCCTCTAGTCCGCTTTGGTCATGATAATATGAAATCTGTCCGCCCAGTGCCTCTGAATATACTTTTAAGTCTCTTACACAAAGATTCTCAAAAATATACCCGAATGTATTTAAATCATATATTAACTTCTCTGGCGAAGCATTTAAACCCACAACTGCAAGTGATGGGTCACAAAACATCCTTTTCCTTCCTGTGCGTATGATACTCCTAGATCTAATTTGTGGTGACCACCCATACATGTCTTCGACAACATATAATCTCTCAAGTATATCTATATAATCCTCAAATGTTGGTCTTGAAATTGGCGTTCTTTTATTTATATCCTCTAATATCGTTTGATTGCTTGCTAATGTTGAGATATTCCTTGAATATGATTCAAGCAATGTTTTCATCGTCAACCTATTTCTTTTAACACCATCAACATTAAAAATATCCGCCGTGTACAACCCCTTAAAATAGTCTCTCGCAATTTCAAGCTGATCTTCAGTTTTATCTAAATGTAAGGCATATGGCCATCCGCCTCTGCATGCACAAAAAATAAGATCTTCAATTTTCAAGTCGGATTTAACCCCATTTACTAGAGTTTCTTTCCCATCAAACAGTTCCGATAGAGATACTTTCCCATTTGAATCTTTTGATTCATACAAACTCATTGGATGCATAACAATATTTGTAATACGACCTATACCACTATGTGCAGTTTTAACTTTAGTGCTCGTTGATCCCGTTAAAATAAAATTTCCTGGAATTGGATTCTCATCACAGTAGCATCTAACGGCATCCCATATATTTGGGGCATCTTGCCACTCATCAATAAGTTTCGGTTTTTCACCAACTAAAATTAAATGCGGAGTGAGGCGTGCCGAAGTTATGTTATCTCCATCTGAGCCACCCCCATGTAAACGAACAACACTCTTGGCTTGCTGTTCGCCAGTTGTTGTCTTCCCTACCCACTTCGGACCTAGAATGTTTACAGCACCAAATATTCCTAATTTCCTTTTCAGTATTTTATCTATTATTCTCTCGTAATACGTATAGCCCATATCTCACCACAATTTAATTATATACAAAATAAAAATGAACTCAATTTTATTTTACATTTTCTATGATTTTTATTTTACATTTTCTATGATTTTTATTTTACATTTTCTAAGGATTGTTAAATAAGGTTTGTTATATTCTTTGGCTAAATCCGCTTTTACTTTCTCCACTTAGGATTGTATCTATTTGAGCTTTTATTCCTAGATATACTATGTTTGATAAAATTCCTTCAAATTCCACTACGTCCATTGCATCATAGTTTTGAACAATCCGCTTATACGTTGAATCTAATATGTACTCGATTTCTTCTTTGTTTTTCTGCAAATACTCTATTTTGCTTTTGCATTCACCATAGTTAAGTATTATTGGGTTATATGTCCCTCGTTTGGTATCTTCTTCGACGTCATCAATTGCATCAAACAAGTATACTATTCGACCTATCCCATATATAAAATCTGCTTGCTCATTAGTTAGTGGTATAAACTCATTCGCAATGTCTCTGAGCATCGTGCCCGAAGTATCTGCCACCTCGTCTATATTCATACTTTTTGTTTTTTCTAATTCTCTCAACTTTTCAAATGAAATTGATATATGATTGGCTATGTTGGGTTCTCTCTTCTCTGCTTTCTTCGCTCTGCGTTTGAATTGAAGTTTTAAAAACCTGCGTCCTTTCTTTCCATCTGTGATGTCGTCAATAATGCTGTAGTACAAGAGCAAGACCGACACATCTGCAATTCGCCTTGTAAGATCATCTATCTTTACTATATTCTTTTTCTTCATTGCTAAATAACAATGCTTGGTTTCTACCTTTACTTGCTTCTTCAAAATTGAATGAATAAAAATGCTAAAAAACGTTGCATCGTAATTTGCACTTAGCCGTGTAAACTGATTCCCTTCCTTTGCTAACGCCTTGCAAAGTGAGCAATAAAATGCGTTGTAAATTTGAAAGTCCTTAATATATAAATTTGCTTTATCTGGGATAATGTATCCGAACATGATTAAAGATTAATTAATCCGATTTTTTCTCGTACTTCTTTGATTGTATTAAATGCTATCTCTCTTGCACTATCCGCTCCCTTTTTCGCTAGTTCCAAAATTTGTGCTGGATCTGATAAGTATTTTGTGTAACTTTCTCTAATTGGTTTCAGATGTTCGTTGACTGCCTCTGCAACTTTAATCTTAAATTGACCGTAGCCACTATTTGTAAACTCCTTTTCAACCTCTGCAATCGTTTTGTTTTGTATGGTTGCATATATTGTTAACAAATTACTAACTCCTGGCTTGTCATCTCTCATTACAATTTCTGAACCACTGTCTGTTACTGCTCTTTTAAATTTCTTTAATGTTGTATCTTCGCTTTCAAATATTGAAATTGTTGCGTTTGGATTTGGATCAGATTTTGACATCTTTGCGGTTGGATCTTGCAAAGAACAGATTTTTGCTCCTGTCTTTGGAATGAATGGTTTTGGAATTACAAAAGTGTCTCCATATACGTTATTGAATCTCTCTGCTATATCCCTTGTTATTTCTAGATGTTGTTTTTGGTCTACGCCAACAGGCACTAGGTTGGCTTTGAACAAAAGTATATCTGCCGCCATCAAAACTGGATATGTGAATAGCCCTGCATTTATATTCTCTTGGTGCTTCTGCGACTTATCTTTAAATTGAGTCATCCTTGATAACTCACCAATATACGTGTTGCAACTTAAAAGCCAACTAAGTTCTGCATGTTCTGAAACACTTGATTGAAAATAAATAATTGATTTACTTGGGTCTACTCCGCATGCCAATAACTGTGCAAAAAAATTAATACATGATTGACGGAATTCTTTACTGTCTTGACGTACTGTAAGAGCATGGAGATCAGCTATAAAGAAAATTGATTGATAATCCTTTTGCATGTCTTCCCAATTTTTCACAGCCCCCAAATAATTTCCAAGTGTCATTACGCCTGTAGGCTGTATTCCGCTTATGATTCTTTCTTTACTCATCTATCCCCATTGTGCTCAAGACTGTTTTCTTTGCTTCTTCCTTTTTAATTGTTTTGTTGTGTAAAATCTTCTTTTCTTTTAAGTTTGCGATTCCCTCTGGACAATCCCACGCTGTATATTCTTCTAACTTTTCTAACGCCTTGATTGGATCTTTCTCTTTCTTCTTGGCGACGGCATTATATACATCTATTGCGAATTTATATGGGCTTGCTGTTGAAACGATAACTGTATATATATCATCTTCAACCTCATTGTCATATACTGCCATAGCAACTGCTGTATGGGTGTCTAATAGATAATCTTGATCTTCATATGTTGAGCAAATTGTTTCTCGTGTTTCCTTTTCATCTGCCCAGCCAGATTGAAATATGCTGTTCTTAATTAAATTTAAGTCAAAGTCAAATTTACCCTTTGATTTCAAGTCAGCATAAATTTTCTTTATGTATTCTGAATCTCTATTTGCTAGTTCAAATAAAAGTCTTTCTAAATTTGAAGAAATTAAAATATCCATTGATGGGGATATCGTTTTATAAAATTCTCTGTTTATGTCGTATTCTGCCTTTGTGAAAAAATCAGTTAAGATTTTATTGTTATTAGATGCAATATATAATTTGTTAATTGGTAGCCCCATACGGTATGCATAGTATCCTGCAAGGATATTCCCAAAGTTGCCTGTAGGAACAACAAAATTTATTTTTTCATTCTCTTTGATTTGTCCATCTTTTACTAACATCGCATATGTATAGATGTAGTATGCAATTTGCGGAGCAAGCCTTCCG
Organism: uncultured Clostridia bacterium; assembly: GCA_963532875.1. Taxonomy (GTDB): domain Bacteria; phylum Bacillota; class Clostridia; order Christensenellales; family CAG-917; genus CAUTUX01. Next base: position 6,670 of record CAUSLO010000032.1, read on the forward strand.
AAATTAATTGAGTTCGCTGAGGACATTGCTATATTCTTTGCCTCTAACTTCTTAATCACTTCGCTATCGTTGAAAATTTCTTTTACTGCAGATTGTGCATCATCAAAGTTGCCTTCTATTGAGAATACGTGGACATTCTTCCCCTCTTGAGTAAGCATCTGCAATTTCTGCATTTCACTCACGCCATCATTTGGGAATAGGACAATAATCTCCGTTTGATCTACATCTTTAAATCCTTCTAATGCTGCTTTCCCAGTATCGCCGCTTGTTGCAACAAGTATTAAAGTCTTATCACTTTTATTAAGTATCTTCTTACTCTCTACTATCAAATATGGAAGTACTGTAAGAGCCATATCCTTAAACGCAAACGTTGGTCCATGCCATAACTCCATTACTGCCAAATTTTCATCTATGACAAAAATTGGACATGTTCCATTTTCATCAAACTTTGAATAGGCTTTTGTAGTGATTTCTAAGAGTTTCTCATAACCGATATCATCTAGATATAAAGAAAGTACACGTGCCGAACATTCTTCATAGCTGGTAGCCCAGTGCAAAACTGTTCCCAAATCTATCTTTGGGAAACTTACTGGAACAAATAGACCACCATCTTCGGCTATTCCTTTTACTATTACTTCACTTGCTGTATATTCTTTTGAACTATTTCTTGTACTTATGAACTTCATGTTATTTAATAAACTTAGGCTTTTTCTCCTTGCTTGTACTTACACTAACACAGAAGTTTACTTTTGTACTATCTGCAATCTTTGCTAAATTTGTGAAGAAGTATTCCATTTCAGGAATTGTTTTATTAAGTATTCGGTGTGCTCCATCAAAATATATGCTCTGGATATCGTAATTACCTGCCAAAACACCACAAACAAAACTTAATAACATTTCTTCAGTATACTTACTATATGATAATGCACTCTCTTCAACTGGAATTAATCTAACCTTGTTAGAAACTGCATGTATGTTTTTATTTTTATCTGTAATAAATACGACGTCGCCTTTTGCATTTTCAACCTCAGTATTCGCCATATCAATCATTATTTTTGTTTTACCAAATCCCTTTTCGCCTATAATGTAATTAATCATATTTCCCTCCTGTATCTTTAATTAAATTTTATCACACCGTGTACTGCTCTTCAATATTGACTAATTTAAAGCAATCAGTTTGTCGTATAATTCTGGGTCAAACTTTTTAATCATTTTCTTCAATTCTGAATCACTCATTGATGCCGTTCTTCCATTTGCATATTCTTCATCAATTACTCCTTTCATTTTGGCGACAATCTCACTTTGCTTTTCAATCTTGTCTTCATCTTTCAATCCGAAGTAATTATTTATCCAAAATGCTATACCTGCTAATCCACTGAATGAATCTATAATCACTCCTGGTGATCTATTTAATATTTTCTCAGTATCAAATATGTTATATATCTCAGGATTCTTCAACATACCATCAGCATGTATTCCTGCCTTTGTAGCGTTGAAGTTTTTTCCAACAAATGGTGTTCTAGGTGGTATATCAATTTTCATGACCTTTTGGAAATATTCAGCAATCTCAGTGATTACCGTTAAATCCATACCGCCAGTATTTCCACGTAAACTTGCGTATTCAATACACATTGATTCTAGAGGTGTGTTACCTGTTCTTTCCCCTATTCCCATTAGTGTTGTTGATACGCTTGAACATCCATATAGCCATGCTGTTGATGAATTGACAACTGCTTTGTTAAAGTCATTGTGCCCATGCCATTCCAATCTTTCTTCTGGAATTTCAGCATAGTGTTTCAATCCATATACGATACCTTGAACACTACGTGGCAAAGAAGTACCTGGGAACGAAACCCCATATCCCATTGTGTCGCACATCCTAACCTTGATTGGGATCCCGCTTTCTCTTGAAAGATTTTGCAATTCAATTGCAAAAGGCAAAACAAAACCGTAGTAATCTGCTCTCGTTATGTCTTCAAAATGACATCTTGGAACTATGCCCCTATCCAATGCCATTTTTACAACTGACAAATACTTATCTAGTGCTTGCCTTCTAGTTAATTGCATCTTTTTAAAAATGTGGTAATCTGAGCAGCTAACAAGAATACCTGTTTCTTTGATCCCCATTTCTTTAACTAATTCAAAGTCTTTCTCGTTTGCTCTAATCCAACTTGTTACCTCTGGGAATTTATATCCTAATTCTTGGCATTCTCTAACCGCTTGTCTATCTTTTTCAGAATATAGAAAGAATTCGCTCTGACGAATAATTCCTTTTGGACCACCAAGTCTATGTAACATCTTAAATAGCGTTACTATATTCTCAACTGAAAATGGTTCACATGCTTGTTGCCCATCTCTAAATGTTGTATCTGTTATGTATAGTTTTTTTGCACATTCTAATGGAACGTGTCTCATGTTAAATGTAACCTTTGGGACACTTCCGTATGTAAAAATCTTTCTATTTAAATTTGGTTGTACCACATCTTGCAATGAAGGTCTGTACATGTTTTCTTCAATTACGTTCTTATGTGGATTAAATTTTACTATCATATATTCACCTACATTTATTCTAGTCTAGCATACAAGAGTTAATTTGTCTTACCTAGTCGCCCATTGATTCCATTAATTTATTTTGCATTGCTATTCTCAACCCCGAAACCATTTCATCTATTTCCCCTAACATAAACTTATCTAGACTGTATAATGTCAAACCTATCCTATGGTCTGTTACTCTACCTTGTGGAAAATTGTATGTCCTAATTCTCTCGCTTCTATCACCAGTTCCTACTTGCAAACGCCTATTCTCTGCATACTCCTTGTCCGCTTGAGATTGGTAGAAATCATACAGTCTACTCTTCAATACTTTCATTGCTTTTTCTCTGTTTTTTATCTGGCTTCTTTCGTCCTGACACTCAACAATTATTCCTGTTGGAATGTGAGTTATACGTATGGCTGACTCTGTTTTATTAACATGCTGTCCACCCGCACCACCACTTCGATACGTATCTATTTTTAAATCTGTATCGTTGATTACTACTTCTACATCTTCTGCTTCTGGCAACACCGCAACAGTAACTGTCGAGGTGTGTACTCTGCCTTGGGATTCGGTAACTGGAACTCTTTGAACTCTGTGCACACCACTTTCAAATTTAAGTTTTCCGTATACTCCCTTGCCTGTAATCATAAACACTAGTTCCTTAGCTCCACCCAATTCATTGTAGTTCATGTTGACCTCTTCAACTTTCCACCTATTAGCATCAGCATAATGTCTGTACATTTTCATTAATTCAGTTCCGAACAAACCTGCTTCGTCTCCACCTGCTCCAGATCTGATTTCCATTATGACGTTATTATTTTCATTTGGATCCTTTGGCAACATTGCTATTTTTAGTCTATCTTCAATCTCTTCAAGTTTAGTCTTGAGCTCTTCTATTTCTTCCTTTGCCAATTGCCTCATGGTTACGTCAGACTCATCTTCTAACATTGCTTGGCAATCTGATAGTGTTTCTTTTGCTTTTAAGTACTCATCATAAATTTCTACAACCTCTTCTATATTAGACATTTCTTTGGTGTACTTTTTATATAATTCTTGATTAGAAATTACGCTATTGTCGCAAACTAAATTTTGCAATTCCTTGTATCTTTCTTTTACACTTGCTAACTTAAGAAGCATTTTATCTGTTAGTATCATTTGTCCTCACTATTGCTATTCTATCAATTCCTTCAATATCTTTTATTATTTCTACTCTATCTTTTTCAAACATTTTATTTATTTCTTCCGCTTGACCTATCCCAAACTCAAACATCAATACGCCGTTATCGTTTAAGTATTCCTTATATTGTATTGCAATTTTTCTAATTAAGTCTAAACCATCTTGCCCGCCATCTAGAGCAAGTTTTGGTTCAAAGTCCTTTACCTTCTTATCCAAGCCTTCTATCTCACTACTTGGGATGTATGGTGGATTTGAAATTATTAGGTCAAACTTCCCTTCTACACTATCAAACAAGTTACTCTCTATGCATTGCATTTTTGAATTAAGACTTTGCCCATTCAATCTTGCTACTGTTAAGGCATCACTTGAAATATCAACGCCAACAACTTCTGCACCAGTTTCTTTGTATATTGTATGACCAATCGCCCCACTGCCTGTACAGAGATCTAGAACTCGTTTATATCCATGCTCTTTGATTTGTTTGATTGCCTTTTCAACTAATTCTTCCGTTTCTGGTCTAGGGATTAGTACCCTACTATCTACCATATATGTATATCCGTAGAAGTAACTTTTACCTACTGCGTATTGGGCTGGTTGTCCATTCTTCATTTTATTAAAGACTTTTATTGCCCCCATAAATTCTTCTTTGTTAAATAAGTGTACTGGCAGTTCACCTCTCTTTATACTTCCTGCTTCACAAAGTACATAATCTATGTCGCTATCCTCAATGTCCTTAACAATCTCTTTTGCTTTCTTTACGGCATTTTGATATGTTACTTCAATTTTAAAGTTACCTTCTTCTACGTTTGGATTCTCATCCATTTCTAGAACTTTTTTAAATGCCACTATTGCAACTTCAAGCATTTCATCATTTGGCTCTCTTGTTGTTAATTTTTGCAACAACATCCCTGGCGACCTAAAAATCTTAAATACTATGTTATCTGATAGAGCAAAGAATTTTAGGACTTCGTATGATATCCCAGCAACAATTGGTATAAAGGCTATCTTACATGCAATCTTTATCAAAGCGTCTATTGCCTTATGTTGTCCGTTTTGTATCCAATGTAACTCTTTGAGCCCCCATGTAACGAATGCGAAAACTAGCATTGAAACAACTAAAGCAAAAAACATAAATGTCGTTCCGCAACGTGAGTGCTCTTTAGTCATCTTCCTTACGTTCTCTACTGTTAACTCTAATTCATTCTCATAGCACGCAATTGTCTTATGTTCTGCACCATGATACATAAATAGCCGTTTAACATCTTTCATCAAGGATATTGAGAGTATATAAATTATGAAGATTGTAATCATTATTCCACTTTCAATTAAACTGCTGATTACTGGATGCCAATTGCTTTGTTTGCTCACCTTAGCGATTAACTCTTTGAATACAGTTGGTAAGACTATGAAAAGTAATATTGCAAGACCGACTCCTAAAACAACAGAAAACCCCATCATTATGTCATTAGGTTTAACTTTCTTAGATTTCTTTGTTACCCACTTATCAAACTTAGTAGGCTCAGCAAACTCTCCAAATACTTCCGCAGAACGCATAATAAGTGCTGTACCAGCAAATAACTGTGTGAATAAATTAACAATGCCTCTGATGAATGGAATTTTATTTACTCGCTCTCTCGCTTTGGTCTGCTTTAGATATTTGTTTTCTAATGTTATTTCGCCAGTTTCAGTACGTATTGCGGTTGCCATACTTTTTTTACCACGCATCATTACGCCTTCAAGTACGGCTTGCCCACCGATACTACTTCTAATCTTTCTGTTCTTTTTCATAGGAAGAACAATAGCCCTTTACTATTTCTCGAGGCTATATCTCTTTTTGAATTTTTCTACTCTTCCGCCGCTATCAACTAGTTTTTGCTTACCTGTGAAATATGGATGACATTTAGAACAAATATCAATTCTTATCTCATCACCCTTCTTTGTTGTGCCAGTTTTAAATGTATTTCCACATGCACAAATAACTGTTGCTTCATGATAATCTGGATGAATTCCTTTTTTCATACTTGCCTCCTACAATATTTTTCCATATCCACACGTGCCTTGCACACGCATATGACTGCTTTAAGAATTATATAGATTGCAACGCTCTTAAGTCAAACAAAGAAAAGAGGGCAACAGTGAGTCGTTCTTAAAATCGCACATTTAATTAAAACTCTTCTTTTACTCGTTCACTTTCCAATAGCCAGTTTTGTTGGATCCCACCCTCTCTATGTATCCATTTTCTTTCAAAAACTTAATATTATTTTCAATTGCAGTTATTCCTATTCCTATTAGTTGAGATAACTGTGGTTGTGTCACATTAGGATTATTTCTTATTTCTGTTAAAACCTCTTCTTGTCTTGAAGACAACGATTTCCCTTCTTTCACATTAACCTTTGGTCGGTTTATCCAATTAAATGGAATATTGACTACAATTGTATTTTCTCTAAACTCAAAGATATCTCGGCCGTAAATATCTACAATAGTTGGAACTCCTCTGCCAGAACGTTCACTAATGTGCAATTGCAAAAATATATCTGATAATTTTTGATTAATAGGGATGGAGACTCCGCTATAAAATCCCTCTTTTGTTTGTCCTGGGGCGATGCCCCCTCTCGAGAGAATTTCAATTCGGTTACTATATACTGTAATCATTGGGGCATTCCCATCTACCCACTTATTATGTACGAAAGCATTTATGACCGCTTCTCTAAATGCATTCATATCAAATAATGGAACATCTTTTCTCATTAGAATCCGTCTGCTTTCGTCGGCTTGAATTATATTTATTACGTCTGCATATTCCAACACCTTATCTAGACTGTATAAAATACACGTGTTCCCAAATTCTTTTACCGAGTACAAGTGGCTTGCTTTGGTCTCACCACTAAACACTGACACTCTAACTGGCATATGACTATCATCAGAGAGCAACTGAGCCATAAAGTTATACTTGCCGTCTTGAGTTAAAAGTCCAAGATTCTGCTTAAAAGTTTCCTGCCTTAAAGCAACACCTTTCCCTGCGTAATAAGTAAACAGCCTCTCAAAAGTTAAATTTTGATACTCCGATTCAAGATTCTCTATTGTCTTTTCTTTCCTATTTAACACTTCAAACAATTGAACTTCTCTGTCCGGATATTTGGATAAATTAACTTTACTAAGTAATTACCAAAGGAATACCCTATATTTTTTAAGATAAAGTAGCGAAAAA
>CAUSLO010000033.1:0-13536 GCA_963532875.1 uncultured Clostridia bacterium
AAAAATTTACAAAGTGGGAGGTGTTAATTATTTACATAACTGTCAAAGAAGGGTTTAATATAATATACATATGGAAAATCAAAACAATATTTTGCTATTAACTCGTGATGAACTTTGGAGTTCTTTTGGCGAAAACCAGTCGCCTTTAGAAACGGCAATACTTGCTAAAGAAAAACTGAATGGCAAAATAGTCCAATCTCTATGTTATACGTCTACTATGGTCAACTCCGAGAAAGTTCGGGCATATTTACAGTTATACTCTTCAGAAAACGCAAATGAGGCAATGCCGACTGTTTTAATTCTTCCAAATGCCGGATACAACCCTAACTACTCTGCTTTGATTGATGCATTGGTTGATAAAGGGTACTGTGTTTGTCTTCTAGATTATGCTGGGATTTTTGATTTTGATTTATATCAAACTCGTTTCCCTTCTTCGTTGAAATATGCACAACATCCATTTTGTAGAAACTCCTTGGCTGCCCTACATGGGAATACCGTTAAGGACACAGCATGGTATCACTGGATGTATTTAATTAAAAGATGTCTTGCCGTGCTGAAAACCAACACTCTTGTTGATTATGACAAACTTTCAATAATCGGATATGAGACTGGTGCGGATCTCTCATGGATCATCGCTGGGGAAGAAAAGAAATTGTCCGCTGTAATCCCTATTGGTGGCGGTGGGGCAATCTGTAAAAGCAGACCTTCAATACCAGAAGAATCATATGACGCAGAAGCAGCGGCTAATGCCTTTGCAATAGGTGTAAGTGCGGAAATATATGCCAAAACTATGAGTGCTGATTTACTTTTTATCCCTTTTACAAATTCACGATATTTCCCTTTCTCTTATGCCAATGACATTTTTTCAATTGCTACCAGCAAGAACAAGCAGATTCTCGTTGATGTAAATTTGGGGAAGCAACTTTCACAATCCTCGTTTGATTATCTTTTACACTGGTTAGATGCTCACTATGCAAATAGATTGGTTGTGGATAAAGAAGTATCGACTTCTGTTGAGGTTAGGAATGACGAGTTGTATTTTAATCTTATTTCAAATATTGAACCAACAGCGATTTCTCTTTTCTATTCGTATGGCGACAAACCACGCTATAACAGCCTCTGGATTGAAACAAGTCAATATTCTAAAATAAACAAAAATACTTACTCTTTAAGTATACCTGTAGAAGTGGCAGCGATCCCGATAAATTATTTTGCTACTCTTTCATATGAAAATGGTTTAAAAATCAGTACACCTTTGGGAAATGTTGTCCCTGCGAAACAAGGACTGGTAAAGACAAATTCAACTGCTCAAAGGTCAGATCATATCCTATATGCAAGCCGTTTAGATTTCTGTCCATTCAGGGCGGAAACCAACTCCATTGTTCTTGCCGACGATGTTTTAAGAGTTAAAGAGAGTCCGCAAAAAATAAAAGGAATAACGGTACAGGACGGAAGCCTCTATATTCCTAAGACATCTGATATGGTATCTTTCGTTTCTTCCTCCTCTATGTTGTCTTGCGATTTATATACTGAGAAAGAAAAAACTTTAACTTTCTCTTTTTATACATGTCCGAATTTTGAGCGATATTCCTATACTGTTGAGGTATCTGGTCTAACGTCTTGGCAGAAGCTTGTACTGAAGATTTCGGATTTTAAGTCCTCTGAGGGCAAAGGTTTAAATAGACTCAACGAAGGTTTTATATTCTATATTGAACATCCCGACGGTTGTTTGTTCAACAATATTATTTTGATCTAATGAAAACACGCAAGTCCCAAAATATTTTATTTATTTCTTTATCTGTTGTTGTTCTTTTGGTTTTAATTTCTTTAACTTCATACTTCCTAGGTTTCGATAGTTACATTGTGAATGGTTCTTCTATGCACCCTACTATCGTCGGCGAAATTAAAGATGGCAAAAAGATTGTTCAAAAAGGCGACAAAATATATATACGAAAAACAAAGAAGTTGAAGCGTGGCGATATTTGTGTTTTCTCCGAGAATGAAAGTTCAAACGGCAAGTTCTTGGTGAAGCGCGTAATTGGTGTCGCTGGCGATGAGATAGAAATAAAAGACGGAAAAGTTTTCTTAAATGGAAAGAAACTTCATGAGCCATACCTTGCGGACAGCGTGCAAACTTTTCCAGAAGGAGTAAGTAAGTTTTCTGTGAAAAAGGGCGAGGTATTTTGTCTAGGAGATAATAGAGGCAACTCTCGTGATAGCCGTTATTTCGGTTGTATTAAAGAAAAAGATCTAGTTGGCAAATGCATCTCTGTTTATAGGAATAATAAGAAAATTAAAGTTTTGTAATCTCAAACCCCTCTTTTGTGTCCCTTAGGGCATACCCCTTGACTTGTATTTGATCTCTAATGGCGTCTGCTTCTTGATAATTTTTGTTTTTCTTTGCTTCTACTCTCTTTTCAGCGAGTTCTTTTATCTCCTTTGGAATCTCGTCTGTCTGTGAATATTTTGACAAAAACTCTACTGGATCTTCTTGTAGTATCCCAAATATTTTATATAACTCTTTAATCTTTAAAATATCAGATTTGCGTTGCTCTGGATTTTCTTCTTTCTTTATCTCTTTAAATAAAGTAAATAGGTTGGCTATGGCTTTGGCAGTGTTAAAGTCATCATCCATTGCCGCACAGAACCCTTCCTCTATTTCTTTCCTAGCTTTCTTTGCATCGCCATTGCTATCTTTGTTCTTTAATATCTCTTCGTAGAATTTTCTAAGTTGGCTCTCTGCAAAATCAAACATGCCATCCGTTATATTTATATCTGCTCTATAGTTGGTTTGTAATAAAGCAAACTTTATTGTTTCACTTGAATACCTATCAAGTATGTCTGCTAACAAAAGTGTATTGTTTAGAGACTTTGACATCTTTTGACCATTTATCTTTATTAACCCATTATGTATCCAATATTTTGCAAATCTCTTTCCTGTCAACGCTTCGGTCTGTGCAATCTCATTTTCATGATGTGGAAATATTAAATCTCTTCCTCCGCCGTGAATGTCTATTTGTTCTCCGAATGCTTTTTTATTCATTGCAGAACACTCGATATGCCAGCCTGGTCGTCCTTTCCCCCATGGAGAGTCCCAAGAAATTTCTCCATCTTTTTCTGATTTCCATAAAGCAAAATCTAGATGACTCTTTTTGTTTGGATCGTTATCCTTTCGTACTCCGTCCCTTGCGTCATCTATATTCCTATGAGAAAGTTTTCCATATTCTGGATAACTAGGAACATCAAAATATACATCTCCTGATTGAGTTTTATATGCGTGTCCTTTTTTTATAAGTGCTTCAATGAAGTTTATTACTTGATCTATACTGTTTGTTGCTTTTAACCATATGTTTGGCTCATCTACTTTAAACCGCTTCATTTCAGAATCTATCTTTATAATCATTTCTTTTGCATACTCAAGTGGATCTTTGTTGTACTCTTTTGATTTTGCAATTATCTTGTCATCCACGTCAGTATAGTTCCTTGCGTATTCAACCTTATATCCTTTCATCTCTAAATACTTTCTGATGATGTCGTATATAAGGGCTTGATATGCATGTCCTATATGTGCATCTCCTGACACTGTTATTCCGCAAGCATACATTCTAACTTTATTTTTATTGATTGGTGAAAACTCTTCTTTCTTTCCGCTTAATGTGTTATATATTTTCATTCTTCTTGACTCTTGTTCTCGCACAAGAAACTGTCGTCCTCGTGCACTATATTTAATTTCGATTCTATTATCGCAAGCCTTTTGCTTATTCTTTCAAAACATTCGAGTATTGGATCTGGTACGCTCTGATCCATTTCAATTCTTTTGCCTTCTTGTTTTACAACTCTTCCTGGGACACCTACAACTGTTGAGTTCTTTGGAACATTTTTTAAGACTACGCTTCCTGCTCCTATTTTACTATTTGCTCCTATTCTAACAGGTCCAAGAATTTTTGCTCCCGACGATACCATTACTCCATCTTCAAGTATTGGGTGTCTCTGCCCTGTCTCTTTGCCAGTTCCTCCTAGAGTTACGCCTTGGTATAAAACGCAATTGTCTCCGACTATTGCAGTCTCTCCTATTACCAACCCTGTTCCGTGGTCTATAAAGACACCAATGCCAATTTTTGCGGCTGGATGAATCTCTGCTCCTGTCTGTCTTTTCGCTCTTGCTGAAATTAAAAACGCCAATGTCTTATACCCTTTCTCGTATAAACGATGTGCACGTCTATACGCACATAGGGCTTTATACCCTGAATATGTTTTCTTTACCAGCCATCTTGTTGTGGCTGCTGGATCTTTCTCCATCACCTTGTCCAAATCTATTTTCATTATTTGGCGTATGTTCATCTTTATTTTGCCTCTGCCTCTTTCTTCCCAAATTCTGCGATCAAGTCATCAATTTCATTTGAATATATGGTTTCTCTTTCATATAGGATTTCAACCATTTTTTCAATTACTGTCTTATTGTCTTTTAAGGTCTTAAGTGCGAGTTTATATTGTGCGTCTATAATCTTCTTTATTTCCTCATCTACCTTTGTTGCCATTGTCTCTGAGTATTCCATTTTTGTCTGATAGTCTCTTCCTAGGAAAACTTCTTCGCTACTGCCTAAGAACACCGTTCCAACCTCTGTTGACATTCCCCATTCTGTTATCATTTTTCTTGCAAGTTTTGATGCTCTTTGAATGTCGTTTGATGCACCTGTTGAGATGTCATGAATGAAGATTTCCTCTGCTGCTCTTCCTGCAAGCAACGTTGTTATCTTGTTCATAAGTTGTGTTTTTGAAACATGGTTGTCATCATTGTTTGGTGTTACGATTGTATATCCTGCCGCCATTCCTCTTGGAATAATACTTACTTCTTGAATATTAGAATCTTTATCCAAAATCTTTCCAACAACCGCATGTCCACTCTCATGGTATGCAGTAATTCTCTTGTCGTTATCCGTAACCAATCTGCTCTTCTTTGCTGGTCCTGCCGTTACCTTGTTTATTGCCTCTGCTATATCATTCTCTCCAATTGCCTTTCTATTGTTTCTTGCAACGATGATTGCCGCTTCGTTTAACATGTTTTCAATGTCTGCCCCAGAGAATCCTGCTGTGAGTCTTGCCAATTTTTTGAAGTCGACTTTACCATCTACTGCTTTATTTCTTGAGTGTAGCCTTATTATCGCCTCTCTTCCCTTTACGTCTGGCAACCCAATATATACTTGTCTATCAAAACGACCTGGTCTCATCAATGCTGGATCAAGAACGTCCGACCTGTTTGTTGCTGCAATAACTATGATGTTTGTGTCTGAATCAAATCCATCCATATTGACTAGCAATTGGTTCAACGTTTGTTCTCTTTCATCATTTCCGCCACCTAGTCCTGCTCCACGTTGTCTTCCTACTGCGTCTATTTCATCAATGAAAATGATACATGGCATGTTTTTCTTCGCCCTATCAAATAGGTCTCTAACTCTTGATGCTCCAACACCTACGAATACTTCAACGAAATCAGAACCAGACATTGAGAAGAATGGAACATTCGCTTCGCCAGCAACTGCCTTTGCTAAAAGTGTCTTACCTGTACCTGGAGGACCTATTAGTAGTACCCCCTTTGGTATTCTTGCTCCCAATTCCGTGAATTTCTTTGGGCTCTTAAGAAACTCAACTATTTCCGCAACTTCCTCTTTTTCTTCTTCTGCTCCTGCTACATCGCTAAATCTTATCTTTACGTCTTTAACAATATTTGTCTTTGTTTTGCCAAATCCCATGGCTTTATTTCCCATAGCACCTGCATTCTTCATGAAGACTAGATATAGGATTAATAAAAGGGCGAATGTTAATAATGGAGAAATCAATGCTGACAATACTGCACTTCTTGATGGATTTGAAAACTCAACTTGTCTAATGTCTTTCACTACTGGATTTACATTTCCGTTTGCATCCTTACCCATTGCTTCTGCTTTCCATCTTGCTAAGTCTTCTGTTAAAGATGCTCTATGTGAAACTACTGTATAATGTGAAAACCCTCTTGCGTTACTTCCAACAAATCTGATTTTAACTTTATATCCTTCTGAATAAATCGTGTCTATCTGATATTTACCTTCGTTTTTATATGTTTTTTTCACAAGGGTCTCAAATGTGTTGCCATCATTTCCTGCATAATTTATTTTCTTTGGTCCAAGCAAATTTGTTGCAAGAATTATACCGATGATAATTGCTACAACGAAAATTGCGAGTGGAATAAAAATTTTCCTTTTCTTTTCTTCCATACTTTGCTCCTATTGTTTAGAGTTATTTCTAAATATGTAGATATTATTATATATATTAAGCGATAGTATGGTCAATAATAGCAAGAGACCGTTTTTTGCGTTTTTCCTTTTAAAATTTTGTTCTTTCAACTTTTGTGCAACTGTGTTTTAAGATAACCCGAGATCTCTTTTATCTTTCAAGTTCATCCTCGTCTCTTTCTTTTTCTGCATTCGATTTACTTTTTGTGGCGTATAATTCGCTAACGTCTAGTTTAGCTTTTATAGATAGTTTCCAAACTGAATGCACTACATCATCCCAACTATATTTGCTGGCATATATAAAGTTTTCTTGATAAGTCGCCCACAAAGATTTCATTTTTTCGTCCGACTTTATTTCCTTCAATATTTTCCCCGCCTCTGCTAAAAAGTTCAAGCCTCCTTTATTCTTTGCGGTTCTCTCTAACGCCAGTGCAAATACGCTATCATCTATATTTTGCGATTTTAATAGCATGTCTATGTCGTAAAAGCCCCTCATTCTCGTACCTGCTGTTCCTTTTGAAATAACAGCGTGCAACTTTTCTGCCAATACTGTTTCTATAGGATATGCCATAATTGGGATTGTTCTATCTTCAAACATCAGTTTGTATGAATAGGAAATCTCTTTTGGAGTAATGACATCTCCTGTGGAAACATCCATCTTCATAGGAATAACTGTTCCGTCTAATTCTGCGTCCATACTGAATCGTACCCCTGGATATTCTGCTTCTTCCATTATCCCCGATACTCTTTTTATTCTAAACTTAACGTTATCCTCTAGTGCTATGTTTGAAATTTCTGTAATTATACGTTCCATATTGTCCATCATAACGGGAATACCTTTAACAGTTGTGTCCATATCCATTGTTGTTCTCGCCTCTATTCCCATAACCCCAACAATCAACATTCCGCCTTTTAAAATAAACCGTTCGTTATATTCAGATAAAAATATCCTCTCTAAAAAGCGTTCCATCATATATTTTCTGAACAGCACCTCTGGCTTAACACCGGTTTTTTGCGACATGTTTCGTATCAAATCCTTTAATTGTTTTGCAGTATGAATCATTACAGTAGCACCTCCAAATATGTTCTCAATATATTATCAACCCGAAGTTTTTTTGCATATTCCATGAGTCGGGGCAAATGCTTGTCTCTACGCCTAACATACTCCTTAATTCCATCTTGAAAGCATTGAATTTCAATTTGTGAACGATTACGAATAATATCGCAAACAGTACGCTCTGGATCATAAACAAAAACATCATTCCCAAAAGGAGTTCTTGCTTTTGTAACGCCAAGTTCAAAAAATTCTTCCTTAATAGAAAATACCCTAACCCCATCATTTCTTAAGTGTGTTGCATTATATCCGCTTTTTACCGTAACCGTGTATTCTAGCGGATCCCGATCAGTCATATCATGTAAGTATAATGCTGTACCGTGCGAGAAGATTGTTTTCGGACAGCGGAGTTGCAATATATACATCTCGTCTAACCACACATCTGGAGAACAATAAATACCATGCGAAACACGCTCGTAGTTGTATTTTTCTACAAACTTTGCAAAAGTTGTCTTTGAAACTCCCTCTCTTACAACATCTGAGGTTTTTAAGATCCCATTTTTAGCCGCTGAAATCTGTTCGATATGTTCAAATTGGTTCACGCTCCTTCTCTCCTTTTGTGCTCATATCATATATCATATAGGCGTAAAAGTAAACACATAGGGCTACAGGCACTTCGCGATTTTCGTTATTTTTGCATCTATATCTCGCATAGAACTTGCGACGCAATGGTCATTAGTTTGACATTTAACCATTGACGGCTGATAAATATGTCTATTATCATATACGTAGATGTTGCGTCAGAAGCGACGCTAGTTTGAGGTAATGATGATTAAGAGAGACTCATACTTGGAGCACTTAGTTCGTTCCATGTGGAATGGAGAAATCAAGGTTATTACTGGCATCCGCAGAAGTGGAAAATCCGTCCTTCTGTTTGAGTTGTTCTATGAGTATCTGCTTACTCATGGCGTGCAGGAAAATGAGATTATAAAAATTGAACTTGATCAGAGACGATTCTATCAGTATCGCAATCCAATAACCTTGTGTGATTATGTTGAGTCTCTTGTTAAGGAAAATACAGGTAAACGTTTTTATCTATTTATTGATGAGGTTCAATTGACGACAAAGATTGCTGATAAGACGACAGTCGGTATAGAGGTTACAGTTTACGATATGCTCAATGAATTAAGGGCATACAAGAATCTTGACGTATACGTTACTGGCAGCAACTCAAAGGGTCTCTCAAAAGATATAGCAACAGAGTTTCGAGGACGAGCAACACAAATTCATGTTTATCCATTGTCTTTTTCAGAATACTTCTCTTTTATCGGCGGAGAAGAAACTAAAGCACTGAACGAGTACATGCTATATGGGGGTATGCCACATACCCTATTTATAGAGGACGAAAGAGATAAAAAGGATTATTTATCGTCTCTGTTCTCTGAACTTTACGTAAAGGACATTGTAGAACGTAACGACATTGAGCGTGAAGATATTTTGAACAATATATTAGATTTTTTGGCTTCCCAAATCAGTTCCCTTACAACCCCAAACAATATTGCCAACTCTCTTGCTAGCATAAGAAAAGAAAGAATCAATCCTGTATTGATTGCAAATTATATACAACACACTGTAGATTCATTCCTAATAAACATAGCAAGACGCTATGATGTTAAAGGCAAAACTTATTTCAACTATCCGAACAAATACTATTACTCAGACATTGGGCTTCGTAACGCACGTCTAAACTACAGACAGTATGACCCTGGACATATTATGGAAAACATTATCTACAACGAACTAATCCGAAATGGGTATTCTGTTGATGTTGGAGTTGTAACTGACAGAACTGGAAAGCAGAACGTTCAAAAGGAAGTCGACTTCGTTGTTAATGACGGAAATCGGAGACTATACATTCAATCCGCATATCGCATAGATACAGACAAAAAATTGTCATCTGAACTAAAGCCTCTTTTGTTGATTAAAGATTTTTTCAAGAAAGTTGTGATAACTACAGACATTGCACACCAATACTATGATAACGAAGGAGTCATTCATTGCAACTTATTAGATTTTCTACTCGGTAGGATTGACCTGTTTTGAAAACCGTGCGAATGACATGTGCTCATCTCGTAAATTATTTCTGACGCCTTATGATATCGCCTTCTTCAAGTCTAAATGATGGCTTTATTGAATATGTTGCTTGAACAAGTTTGGCATCTGTTACGTGTTCGCCCTTGTCGTTTTGGATATCCTCAATTTTGAACTTCTTATAACAACATTCACTTGGCGACAAGACACTCACTTCATCATTTTCAAAGAATCTGTTTCTCATTTCTAGAAGTGCTCTTCCGTTTTCAAACCCTATGACACGAGCAATAAAGATTTGCTCTTCCTCTATTTGACCCCCATCCGGATATATTGTTTTTTTGTTGTCTCCTTCTGCATACGCTTCTGTATATGCCCTATGAGCAATGCTACTGAGTTCTTTCTTTAACTCATCTATCTGACGAATTTCTCCATACTGCACGATATCGTCAATTGCCCTTCTGTATGCCAATGCAACTGTTGCTAGATAGAATTCGCTTTTCATTCTGCCTTCTACCTTTAAAGAATATACTCCTGCGTTTAACAACTCTTTAAGTCGATCTATTAGTTGAAGATCCTTACTGTTAAAGAAATATGTTCCCCTAGAATCTTCCTCAACAAAAACACTTGAGTCTTCTTCTTTTTCAAATCGTTGCAGTTTATATTCCCATCTGCAAGGTTGAGAGCATGCTCCAAGATTTGCATTTCTGTTTGTAAAATACTCTGACAACAAACAACGTCCACTCATACCTACACACATTGCCCCATGCACAAATGTCTCTAGTTCTATATCACAGTTGTTGTGTATTTCTGATATTTCTTTAATACTTAGTTCTCTTGCTAAAACTACTCTACTTGCCCCTAACTGCTTATACATTTGAACGGCTTTGTAATTTGTAGTATTTGCTTGTGTTGAAATATGAATAGGTAGTTTTGGAGCGACTTCTTTAACAAGAGATAAGACTCCTATATCCGAAACTAGAACGGCATCTACTCCCACCTTTTCTAAAAAGGCAATTTCTTCTTTTAGTTGTTCAAGATCTCTGTTGTGGGCATATATGTTCAACGTTACATATATTTTCTTTTTTAGTTTTTTTGCCAATGCGACTGCTTCTTTTATATCGCCATGTGAAAAATTTGTAGCGTTTGCTCTTAACGAAAAACTCTTTCCGCCTAAATATACAGCATCGGCCCCAAAATGAAATGCCACCTTTAACTTTTCTAAACTTCCTGCTGGCAATAGCAGTTCTGGTTTCTTTATTTTCATTTTTTTATTATATCACATTTGTTTTGGTTCAACACGTTTTGTTTTCTTGCTTTTCGGTCGTTCTACTCCGTTTAATTTTATTCTGCTTTGTTTACTAGCCACAATTCTTGTGCTATAATTGCGATATATTGAGGTGATTTATGCAAATTGTAGTAGCAAAAAACGATAAATCGTTTAACGAAATTGCAGCAAAACAAATTATTGATCTTGTAAAGTCTAAACCAAACGCAACACTTGGATTGGCAACTGGGTCAACTCCTTTAGGAATGTATGAGAATCTTGTTACTGATCATATACTCAACGGCACATCATACAAGGATGTTACAACTATCAACTTAGATGAGTACTTAGGATTAGGTGAAGATGATGAACAAAGTTATCGTTTCTTTATGCATCAGAATCTACTAGACTCTTTGGATATCAAGCCAGAAAACATTAACATCCCTAACGGATTGGCATCGTCACCAGAAGGAGAATGCTATAGATATTCTGCACTGCTTTCTCTTTCAAAAATAGATCTTCAAATTCTTGGAATTGGCAATAATGGGCATATTGCATTTAATGAACCTGGCACTTCGTTTGATTCAAAAACTCATATTGTTGATTTAACAGAAGACACTATTGAGGCAAACTCTCGTTTCTTCGCAAGCAAAGAAGATGTTCCAACACGTGCGATCACTATGGGATTAAGCGAAATCATGAAAGCAGAAAAGATTATATTGTTGGCAAAAGGCAAGGCTAAGGCAAAAGCAATTAAAGAACTAATCGAAGGACCAATCACAGAAGACAACCCATCTTCTATTTTGAAGAAACATAAAAATGTTCTTGTAATACTTGATGAGGAAGCCGCTGGTAAATAATGTCTAAATGCTTAATTGTCCTCAATTCGTTTTGCGGACACTATGAACTTATAAATCAAGACCTTCTTCAGGCACGCTTTGAAAAAGAATATGACATTGTAGATTCGTTTATAATTAGCGATGATAATCAAACATGGTCTGCAAAAGGATATGACTGTGTAGTAATCTGCGGTGGAGATGGAACTTTTAACAAAGCCTTAAATCACACATTTGATGAGGGGGCACAATTAATCTATTACTCTTTTGGCACATATAATGAGGCGGCAAAAACTAGGGCTAAAGGATTTAAGAAACACGAATTCGTTACCCTTGAAGAATATGCAAGAGCAAATGAAAAATATTTTTCATATGTTTTCGCTGCTGGCTCATTTACTCCGTTGGGATATATCGTTCCTCCAAAGAAGAAAAAACGTTTAGGTATTTTGGCATACCTTGCAAAGGTTGTTTCGCAATATAGAGTTCATAATATCAAAGCAAAGGTCACCGCCGATGGCGAAGTCTTTGATGGCACTTTCACTTTGATCATGTTTATTGATTCCATGAGATGCTTTGGCTTTAATTTCAACAAGTTATACTCTCCATCAGATGGTGCAACTCATATGTTGTTAATAAAAAGCCCTGGTAAAGATTCTTGCAAAAATAGAATGAAAATTTTTGGACCGCTATTTAAATCTTTCTTTATCGGTTTTAGAAAAGAAGTGTCTAACAAAAAGATGGTCTTTAGAAAAGTTGTTAATGCCACCATCTCTCTAGAAGAATCAGTTCCTTTCAACATTGATGGTGAAAGATTAGATTTAGATTCAGACGTTACGGTCGCTGTTAAGAAGCCATCTGTCAATGTTCTTATCGGAAATCCAAAACCCTATACAAAAAAACGCAAATGAAAGAAAATGTTTTAGTTGTCGGCGGAAGTGCTGGCATAGGCGAAAGTATTGTTAGAGAATTGTCAAAATCTTTCTCTGTTTCTTTTTCATATAACTCATCGAAAGATAATGCAATGAGGATCTGCAAAGATCTTGAAAATGTTTTGTGTTTTCATTGCGATGTAACTTCTATGGAAAGCGTTCAAAATCTTGAACGTGAATATATGTCGCACTTTAAAAAAATTGACCACTTGATATACTGTGCTGGGATTGCTGAATATAAACTTTTTGTTGATATATCCGAATCTGATTGGATGAAAATAATAAATACTAATCTCAATGGGTTCTATAGGGCTTTATCTGTATTTTCCAAACATATGCTCTCTTGCCATAAAGGATCAATTGTTGGCATATCCTCTGTTTGGGGTAAGGTTGGGGCTTCTATGGAGTCGCATTACTCCACTTCAAAGGCTGGAATGATAGGCCTCGTTAAGTCGCTGGCAAAAGAGTTCTCTCTTTCAAATGTTCGTGTAAATTGCGTTTGTCCCGGGGCAATTCAGACAAAAATGCTCGATGGGCTATCCCCTTCAGACATAGAAACCCTAAAAACAGAGATTCCTCTTAATAGAATCGGTACTCCGCTAGATGTGGCAAAGAGCGTTTCTTATCTTCTTTCTGCCGATTATACAACTGGAGAATGCCTTAGCGTAGATGGTGGCTTGGGGCTATAGCAACGTTTTCTCTCTTCTATTTGTTGAGATATTTCATTGAATATTTTTAAAACTTGTGTTGGTTTTGAAACGAATCAGGCGGAATCTCTATGGTTCATGACTGCGTCTTTTTATCGGTGGGGCTTGGTTCCTTTGCTTCACGTCCGCTTTGTGACACTTAAAAAGCGAACTGGCGGCAAGGAAGCAGTTTCCTCAACATGACAGCAATAGTTGTATAGCCCTGTTCTTTTTTTGCTAAACGTCCAACGAGGTGATGCTTTTAATAGAAACTAGGTGAGAACCTCAGGCGTTCTCGCGCTACAACATAGTTGTCGGGGCTTAGTTCTTTTTTTATTTTATTTGATATAATACCTAAGTTTCGACGACAACCCCCTAAATGTGGTGTTAAACCTTAAATAAGGTGT
>CAUSLO010000034.1:0-10872 GCA_963532875.1 uncultured Clostridia bacterium
GTGTTTTGGGTTAAATTTCTTTAATGTAATTTTACGCAAGTGTCAAAGATGGGCACTTGTTTACGTACTTTCCATTTTCCTTAAGTTGAATCAGCGAAGCCATTGCTACTATTGGATTGTATTTTCCCTTATTAAATCTATATTGACTTCTCTGTGCGTTTGGTCCAAAAAAGTTTTCGTGTTCGCTCCATACTTCGCAGTCATCTGACGTAGACACGTCAAAGCCTTCTCCTTTTTTTATAACTGATGACCAACCAGGACGACCAGAAATAAGAAGATACTTTTTCTTGCCTATCTTATTCCCTTTATCGTCTACGAAATCTAAAGTATATGCAGTTGGAGTCTCTTCCGTATTCTTGAAAGAATTGGGTGTTGACAACTGATTTGACCATGTCCTACCCTTGTCTAGACTCTTCCTTATTACCGTTTCTCCTCTTCCATGTCCTCTAACGTAAAATGTGTATAAAGTCTCGCTGTTATCTTTTTCTCTTTTCAAAATGTAGTCTGGGTGAGCCAAGTACTTGCCACCTTTAAATACTGGACCGTCATTGTCAATTGTATTGAAATTATATAAATCACCATGCCCCATTTCTTGAGAAATGTCATAGTATTCAAGACGCTCATTTTTTATTTTTGTGCATGCGGTAAAAAGAACCATACAAAGTACGGCAATCAAAATGGTACTTATTTTTAGGTGACTCTTGAGATTCATATAGAGCGAGCCTCCATAAAGGAGGTTAACGGAGGCTCAGTTAATTCTATATTATTTTGTTCCAAAAAGTCTATCCCCAGCATCGCCGAGACCTGGTAGGATATATCCATTTTTATTTAGTTCTCTATCTAATGTAGAAACATATATTTTTACATCAGGATGCTTTGTTGCTACATTTGTAACCCCTTCTGGTGCTCCGATGATGCTCATAAGGCGGATATGTTTACAACCTTTTTTCTTCAAAAAGTTAATTGCAGCAATCGCACTTCCGCCTGTTGCCAACATTGGATCGAGCAATATTGCCACGCTATCTTGTATTCCATCTGGCAACTTACAATAGTATTCATGTGGTTCTAAAGTTTCTTCATCTCTGTATAACCCTATGTGTCCTACTTTTGCGGTTGGGAACAATGTGTGAACACCATTTACCATTCCTAACCCTGCCCTTAGTATTGGGACGATTGAAACAGCATTGTCCGCCACCATTGTTTGTTCTGTTACCTCCAATGGGGTTTTAACCATAACTTTCTTTGTTGGCACATCCTTAAAACATTCATATGCCATCAAGGTTGTTATTTCTTCAACAAGTTCCCTAAACTCTTTCATGCTTGTTTTCTCATCTCTGAGAATTGCAATCTTATGCCTAATTAATGGATGATCGAATATTGTAACGTTATCTAATTTCTTCATTTTTCTTTGCTCCCTTGACTGTTTTCTTCTTTGTTTTCTTCTCTACTATTATATTTTCTTTAGTTTCTATTTCTTCTTGTTTAATCTCTGTTTCTTTTACCTTTTTTGACTCTTCATTTGTGTTATCTGTCAATGTTATTTCTTCCTCATTTTGTTCTGTGTCCTGTGCTATTGTCAACATTTCTTCTTTTTGTTCTAACTTTTCAGTACCTTCTGCGTTCTCACTTTCTTCTGGAACAGGTAACTCGTCTATATTTTTCTCTTCGTCAATTACCTTACCTGCTAGTGAGTACATAGGTTTGTCTGTAGACTCAATCTCTTCTTGTGTCTTGCCTCGTTTTGAAGGAATAATTAGATTCAATATTATGGCTGCTAAGGTTGCTATTGCTAGAGGGCTGATTTCAACTAAGCCACCGCCCTTGACGTGGAAACCTATTTTCTTACCCATAAGAGAAAGTGATCCTAGTCCTAAGCCAAGTGCTAGAGTGATTGATACAACCATCATGTTCTTTGTACTGCTGAAGTTTACCTTTGCATCTACTAATGCTCTAAGTCCATTTGCAGCAATCATACCAAACAAGATAACACTTGCCCCACCAACTACTGGTCCTGGGATACCTTTGATAAATTCTGCAAATGGTGTGAATATTCCTAAGCCAACTGCCATAAGTGCTGCGTAGAAGATGTTTCTTGGGTTGTAGTTCTTTGTGATTGCGAGTACTGCTGTGTTTTCACCATATGTTGTGTTTGCTGGTCCACCGATAAGACCTGAAACCATTGTTGCGATACCATCGCCAAGTACTGTTCTGTGTAACCCTGGATCTACCATGAAGTCTTTCTTACATACTACTGAGTTAGCACTGATATCTCCGATGTGTTCCATGAATGTAACTACTGCTATTGGGACTATTGATAACATCGCTGTTGCTAGTGTTCCGTTTTTAAGCTGACCCCAGCCTTTTACATAGAACCCTAGGATTCCCTCCCCTCCACTTTTGAATATTTCTTGAAATACTACAATGCTCTTATCTTGAGTTTTGTGAAATATGAATTCTTTACTATAAGGATTTAAGTTTACTATTCCGACTGCCATCGCATAGACATATCCAACAGCGAATCCTAATAAGATAGGGATTACTTTCAAGAATGATTTTGGTTTCGCATACGCATTTGTTACTACAATGACAACTGCTGTTATTATTGCTGTTGTCCAATATCTCCACCCTTGGAAACCTGCAGAACCCTTTACAAGTCTTTTCCCATATAATAAAACTTCAGTTGCTTCTGCTGGATTCCAAATATTGTTTAAAAAAATGTTTCCTGCAAGCGTTAGACCGATAACTACTATTACTGGTCCTACAACTATTGGTGGGAACAACTTCTTTATCTTGTCTGCTCCAACCAGTTTTATTATTATGGCAAAAATAACGTATACCAGACCTGCGCAAACCAAGGCTATTGTTACTGCAAGTTTATTTCCTGCCCCTTTATCATATCCCGCCGCTAATATACCTGGCAAGAACGCAAAACTTGATCCCAAGAATACTGGAACTTTTCTTTTTGTTAATAAGTAGAAAAGTATTGTGCCGATACCTGCACTTATTAAAGCAAGCGAGATATCCATTCCAGTTATCATTGGAACTGTTACCGTTGCCCCAAACATTGCGAACATGTGCTGTAGGCTTAGAAGTAACTCTTTGCCGACTTTTTTGCTCTTCAAGTTAGGCTTCATTGTAATTTTTTTCTTCATCTTCCTCTCCTATATTTTTATTAAATTGCACCACTTGTGTGGGTAATTCCTTCTTGTGTTTTTTGACCAATAAGATTATTGATAAGATTCCGATTAGCAAGATTGGTCCTACGGTTAATGAAATTGCTGATGCATAGCCGTATAGATGTTTAGGATTCGCTACCTTTGAACTTAACTCTCCTGTAACTACTCCTAGAATTATGTATGAGAGCAACGTTATGGCTGCCACGACACCCGCATACGGCATTTGTGTTTTAACGTGATCAATGTGATTACATTGTGCTCCGCTTGATGAAAGTATAGTTGTGTCAGATATAGGCGATATGTGGTCTCCAAAAACTGAACCTGCTAGTATAGCCGAAATTGTTATTACTACTTTTGGATCCATTGAACTGTTGCCTAGTACTGCTGTTGCTATTGGTATCAGGATTCCGAATGTTCCCCAACTTGTTCCTGTTGCGAAAGATATCCCACTTGCAATTAGGAAGAACATTGCTGGCATTACTGAGAAAACTACTGAGTTTGCTCCAACACTTCTCTTTACATATTCATTTGCCTTAAGTCCTTCGTCCCCTATTATTGATGAGATTGTCCAAGCAAGTATTAATATGAGTATTGCTGGTACCATTGACTTAAATCCTTCAGTGATGCTATTCATAGTCTCTTTGAATGTAATGACTCTTCTAATCTGATAATAAATTGCTGTGAATAATACCGCTATCGTTGACCCTACAGCCAAGGACGTTCCAGAGTCTGCTCTCGAGAATGCCTCTGCAAATCTAACTCCCTTAGCATTCTCCATCTTTGGTTCGAATCCATCAAAATATCCGCTGTATATCATCGTTCCTACGCATAGCAAAATAAGTGCTACAACTGGGAGAATTAGATCTACGACCTTCCCCTTTTTAGAACTTCCAACTCCCATGCTCTCTTCGCAAGGTAAATCATAATTCCCAGAATATACGTCTCCACGTAGTGCATTAATTTCATTTCGGTGCATTCTTCCAAAATCCAATTTTGTTCCAATCATGAAGAAAACCATGATTAAAGTGAGGATTGCGTACAAATTGAATGGTATTGTCTTTATAAATGCTACAATTCCATCCCCAGACAACTCTCCAGTTACTGCTGCCGCCCAACTAGATATTGGAGCAATTATGCATATCGGTGCAGCTGTTGAATCTATGATGTATGCCAACTTTGCTCTAGAAACTTTAAATTTATCAGTTACTGGTCTCATTACTGACCCAACAGTTAAACAATTGAAATAGTCGTCGACGAATATCATTCCACCTAAGCCTGCTGTAACGAATAACGCACCTTCTCTTGATTTGATTTTTTTGTTTGCCCATTTGCCATATGCTGTGGATGCTCCCGACTTAACTAGCATTACTACTAAAATTCCAAGCATTACCAAAAAAATTAATATTCCGCCATTCTTACCTAATCTATTACTTAGTAACTCAAAGATCTTTCCAAATGCATGTATTGGATTTCCCTGTGCCAAAAACATGCCACCAAAAAAAATCCCTATAAATAGGGATAAATATACTTGCTTGCTTATTAACGCTAGGGCTATTGCTATTATCGCTGGTACGAATGCCCAAAACTTACCTATCACTGAATCACCTCTATATAAAAAAATAAAGCCCCAATGGCTTTATTTTGTTTAACTCTATTTTCTTCTTCAATCAGAGGACTGAATCGAATAACTGAATTCATCTTTTTCAATTCTAGTTTTTCAATGGTTTCTTGTCAAATGTTTTATTTGACTTTTGGTAAATGTCATATATGATTAACTTACAAGCAACAGACGAGGTTTTTTATGAAATATATATTAGTTTTATGCGATGGTATGGCTGACTACAAAATCCCTGAAATAAATAATGGGACTCCGCTCTCTGTTGCAAAAACTCCTTACATGGACTTGCTATGTAAATCTGGAAAAATTGGACTTGTGAAGACAATTGCCGATGGATATAAACCAGGTAGCGATGTTGCCAACCTTGGGGTGCTTGGATACAAAGCAAATGAATCATATACTGGTCGTAGCCCACTTGAAGCCTTATCTATTGGTATTGATATGGCTAAAGATGATTTGGCAATTCGTACTAATTTGGTAACCCTATCTGATGAGGAAAACTTTGAAGATAAAAGAATGATTGACTACTCTTCTTCTGAAGTTTCAACAGAAGAGGCAAAAGAACTAATACAATTTATTAAGAAAAGACTTAATAACGAAAAATTTAACTTCTATGCCGGCGTCAGTTATCGTCATTGTTTAATAGTTAAACATACAGCACCTGGTGAAATTCTAACACCTCCACACGATATCACTGGCAAACAAATCGGTACTTATTTACCAAAAGGCAATATTGGCTCTGAATTAATTAACCTTATAAAGAAGTCATATGACTTGTTAAAGGACCACCCTATCAATATAAAGCGAATTAAAAATGGATTAAACCCAGCAAATGCTCTTTGGTTCTGGGGTGAAGGAACTCGTCCAAACCTTAAAAGTTTTAAAGAAAAATATAACAAGACTGGTGCGATGATATCAGCTGTTGATTTACTCAAAGGAATTGCAATTGGAGCAAAAATGAAAAGTATTGACGTTGAAGGGGCAACAGGAACTATACATACTAATTTTGACGGAAAGGCAGATGCAGCAATCAAAATTCTCAATGATGTGGATTTTGTATTTGTCCATCTTGAAGCACCTGATGAGTGCGGACATCAAGGAAATTTAAAAGACAAAATTCGTTCAATAGAACTAATTGATGAAAAGATAATAGGGAAAATATACAATACGTTCAAAGAAAGAAAGGAAGATTTTTCAATGCTTGTAATGCCAGATCACTTCACTCCTATTTCTCTCTTAACTCATTCATCTGAGCCAGTGCCGTTCTTGATGTATTGTTCACAATCTAAACTTGGAAATAACGAAGAATATAATGAGGAAAGTGCGTCTAAAACAGGAACCTACTTTGAAGACTCAACACAATTAATTGAGTCTTTCTTTACTCTGTCTTAACTCCATCCTCGTACGTACTTTCTTCTATTTTATATTTTTTCTTTTCTACTTCCTTTTGTATTTTCCTAACTGTTTTGTATATGCTCAATACCAAACTTAATACCGCTATGATCATAGAGAGTGAAAAGAAAAATATCTTCTTTGGGTTTTTCTCAAGTCCCGATTGATACATAGACGTCATAAGCACTGCATACATTGTCATTAAAACTACATTTGAAATCCCTTTAAATAGCCCGAAAAATACTTTGAATTTTTTTAGATATTCACTGCCTTTTTGCATGTTGTTAATCGTTATCCCGAAAATAACGCTGAATACAATTATGTTGATTATTAGCATTACTAGCAGAACTATTGCCAGCGGACCCTCGACCCACTTTTTAATAAACATAATAATCGTTTGAGCAATCGTGAAAACAATGCCAAGTAAATTCAGCATTATAGACAAAAACAAAAGCACCTTATTTGGTCTTTCTTCTATTTTTTTCTTCTCGCCATTGTTATATGTAAATGACTGAGTTTTTGCCATTACTCGACCTTAGCGGTTTCTTCTGCTGGTTTTGTTGTTTTTTTTGTCTTTGGAGTTGCCTTTGGTTTTTCCTCTTTTATAGGTTCTTCCTTAACAACCTCTTCTACTTTTGCAACTGGTTCTACTTTTTCAACACTTGGTTTTGTTACATCTTCCTTGATACTTCTTAGGTAGTCAGTTAATAGTGCATTGTGAATCTTTGTTGCTTTACCTTTCCACATTAGTGAATAACAGTGGTTATCTTTGAATAGCGTTGAATTTGTATTAACTACTTTTACTCCAAGATTTTTCAACTTAGCAGAAATATTTTCTCCCTGTCCTCCACAGAAGAAATCTTTCTTTGCGTATGAAATGAAAGACATTGGGAATTTGTCGGTTATGAAATTAATTGGTGACAAAATGTCCGCATGCTCATATTTGTTCATATCTGCTACGCTATATCCGATATAATCCTTCATAAGTTTGTTTGCCATGTCGAATGCCATTTTTTTACTTAATGCCAATTCTAAATCATATATACCGCAGATAAGTGCTAGACCTCTTATTTTTAAGTCAATTGGCAAACCTGTCTTTGCTTCCAACTCTTTATTAGTTGCCATACATGCCAACATTGTTGAATAGTATCCGCCTGCACTATCTCCACCGATAACCAATCTATCGAGATCATAATTATATTTTTCTGCATTGTTATTAATCCACTTTGCTATTTCTGACAAGTCTTTTATCGCTTCAAAATGATGTCTCTCTGGAGCAAGTGAATATGAAATAGTTACAACTAAATATCCTTGTGCTGCAATCCACTCTGCAATTCCTCTCCTATAGAATCTGCCACCTGCAACAAATCCGCCACCATGAATATACAAGAATATTGGTCTCTTTTCTGCTAATGAACCTTCGTAATAAATGTCTAATTTACATACATCAGGTTTTGCTTCTGAATATACGATATCTTTCTCAATATTGAATAAATGTTTCTTTGCCAGTTTTTTTAAAATGGCTTTGTTCTGACTTTTATCAAACATTTTGTCGATTGCCAAAAATAATTTCTTTGGTAAACTTTTTTTGACTCTTTCTGTTTTCTCTTTAGTTTTTATTTCATCTTTTTTAATTTCTTCAATGACTTGATCAATTTCTGCTTTTACTGATTTTTCTTCTTGTTTTTCAGATTTTCTCTTCATAACTTCCTCCTCTGTCTACCTTTAAAAGTATATCTAAAAAAAGTTTCCGTTTCAAGATTGATATTTTAGAGCAAGTTAAATAATCTCTCTGAATATTATTGTTTAATTAATATTGCAAGGAACTTACATTCCTTTCCATCAATTGCAATCATTCCATGAGGTTGAGAACTGTCGTAGTATATTGTATCCCCTTCATTTAAAATTTCTTCTTTGCCATTAATAACAATCTTCATTGACCCCGAAAGTACGAAGTCCATTTCTTGTCCTTTGTGAGTAGATAAATAAATTGGTTGGTTTTGAGCCTTCTGAATATATGGGGCTGTAACCAAAAAAGGTTCCGAATTTCTATTGCTGAAATTATTTGCCAAGTGTTCATAGACAAACATCTCACGTCTTTGTGTCTTTACACCCTCATTCTTGCGAACAATACTATATGAATTTAATTTTGGGGTTTCGCCTGTTAATAAGGCAGTTACATCTACTCCAAATATTTCTGCACAGTTGTATAAGAAAGTAACTGAGAAATCATTTTTCCCGCTTTCATACTTTAAATATTCACTTTCTGTTATACCAACCTTGCTAGCCATTTCTGGCACAGATATATCTACAATTTCTCTTAAGTCTTTAAGCCTTGTTGCTATTTCTAAATTCTTCGGCATTACATCCTCTTTATCTCTTCCATTAATGTTTTGAAATATGGTAAGGATAATTTAATTGTATCATATGAAATACAATAAGAAAGGCGTAAATATTCCTTAGCCCCGAATCCTTCGCCTGGCACAAGTAAAATACCTTTTTCTTTTGCCATCTCCGCAAACTTGTTAGTGTCCTCTAGTGGGGATTTTATGAACAAGTAAAATGCTCCATCTGGATACACACATTCGTATCCATATTCTTTCAGACTTGAGTATATTAAATCTCTGTTCTTTTTATATTCTTCTATTCTTGGTTTTTCGTCCAAAGAATCGGCTACAAGTCTTTGAAACATCGAAGGTGCACATACAAATCCTAATGATCTACCAGCCCCACAAACCGAAAGATATACTTCGCTGGCATTCTTCATCTTTGAACTTACACATATATACCCTATTCTTTCGCCTGGCAAAGACAATGACTTTGAGAAACTATAGCACATTAAAACATTGTCATAATAATTGATTATGTTGGCTACCTTTGTATCCTCATATACCAATTCACGATATGGCTCATCTGAAATGACAAAAATCTGATTCTTATATTTTTGCTCTTTCTTTTTTAAGATATTTGCTAACTTTTTAATCGTCTCCTCTATGTAAATAACCCCTGATGGATTATTTGGTGAGTTTATAATTACCGCCTTCGTTTTCTTTGTTATTTTCTTTTCAAAATCCGAAAAATTAATTTGAAACTTTTGATCATAACCAACTTCTATTACACGTGCTCCTGCTGTTGCAGCAAAAACTTTATACTCTGGGAAATATGGTCTAATGATTAGTACTTCATCCCCTTCATTGCAAATTGCTTTGAGAGAGATTGTTAGACTCGCTGCTGCTCCGCATGTCATGTATATGTTAGATGTTGTTAAATCTAACCCATGTTGCTTTGAAAGGGAGTCTGCTATTTTCTTAAGAACATTCATGTCCCCTTGTGCAGACGTATATTTATGTATCCCTTCTTGTTCTGCTAACTTTTGTATTTTCTTCGCAACTGTACTTGGTGGGGCAATATCAGGATTCCCAAGAGAAAAATCAAAAACCTTATCTTCTCCCCTTTCTGATTTTAATTTTTTGCCGAATTCGAATAACTCACGAATCACGGATCTTTTTGACCCGAGCTCATACATTTGTTTATTAATCATATAGAGTTCTCACCCACATGTTATTGTGGGTGAATTGAAATTTAGTTTAAACTTGCAAAGTACTTAATTGTACGAACCATTTGTGATGTATAACTGTTCTCGTTATCATACCATGCAACAACTTGAACTTGTGAGTTACCATCTTCCATGTTTATAACCATTGTTTGTGTTGCATCAAATAAAGAACCAAACTTTATTCCGATGATATCACTAGATACTAATTGCTCTTCTGTGTATCCGTACGATTGGTTTGCTGCTTTTGCCATTGCTTCGTTGATTTGTTCCTTTGTTAGTTTGCCTTCACAAACTGCAACTAAGATTGTTGTTGATCCTGTTGGTACTGGAACTCTTTGTGCAGATCCAATTAATTTTCCGTTTAATTCTGGAATAACTAAACCAATTGCCTTTGCTGCTCCTGTGCTGTTTGGAACAATATTAACTGCTGCTGCTCTTGCTCTTCTGAGGTCTCCCTTTCTGTGAGGCCCATCAAGAACCATTTGATCGCCTGTGAATGCGTGAATTGTGCTCATGATACCACTCTTGATTGGTGCCAACTTGTTTAAAGCATATGCCATTGGTGCTAAGCAGTTTGTTGTACATGAAGCTGCTGAAATAATCTTATCTTCACTCTTCAATGTCTTGTGGTTTACACCAAATACGATTGTTGGTAGGTCGTTTCCTGCTGGAGCAGAAATAACTACCTTCTTTGCACCTGCATCAATGTGTGCTTGTGCTTTATCTTTAGATGTGTAGAAACCTGTACACTCTAGAACAACATCAACTCCGATTTCTCCCCATGGTAGATTCTTTGCATCTTTCTCTGCATAAATTTTGATTTCTTTTCCGTTTACTTCGATAGCCCCATCTTTTGCGAAAACTTTATCTGCTAAAGAATATCTTCCTTGTGCACTGTCGTACTTAAGAAGATGTGCTAACATCTTTGAATCTGTTAAGTCGTTGATTGCGACTATTTCATATCCTTTTGTTCCGAACATTTGTCTGAAAGCCAAACGTCCAATTCTTCCAAAACCATTAATTGCAACTCTTACATCTGCCATTTTTTAATTCCTCCAAAAATTTAAATCTTGTTAAAATATTTTACTGAATTTGTCCACTTTTATCAACTAAATCATTTTTTCAAATTT
>CAUSLO010000035.1:0-9018 GCA_963532875.1 uncultured Clostridia bacterium
TGGCTTCGCCAATAATGGTTTCATCCCGCCTCTCGCACCTCAATAAACTCATAATTATTTGCAGTATATGTCTCTATTAATGTATTATACTTATTATATATATTAGAGGTACTAATGACTAAATATTTGCGAACATTAACGATTTTATTATTGGTTTCACTTTTTGTTTTTGCTTTTGCTAGTTGTAATAAGAAGACAAAAAAACCGGGTGGCAAAGAATCAGAGGCTACATTACACACTGTAAAAATCAGCAGAGGTATTCCAGGTATTAAAGATAGTGAAAAGAAAGTTAAAACTGGCACACTTGTTACTTTTGACAGCACACATGAAAAAGATGACAACTATTTATATATCCCAAAGGAAAGTCATCGTCCAGGTTATTCATTCAAAGGATGGTTTAATAGAAAAAATTCAAAAGAAGTAACTGAAGGATATAAAATTGAAGAACCTGCTGAAATCTACGGCAGATATGACCCAGCGAGATTTGAACTTGATTTTGATTTAAATGATCCTGATAATTTAGCAGAAGTAAGCAATAAAAAACATACTGTGTATTTTGGGTCTGGAGAAAACTCTACAATTAAGACTCCTACTCCTAGAACTGGAAAAGAAACAGAACTAGCAAATAACTATGGACGATTTTTGTACTATTACATAATCAACAAAGACACAAATGAAGAAATTAGAGTTAGCAGTGTTGCAGAAAAAGATGCAAAAGAAGTTAAAGGCGTAAAGTGGACATTCCTCAATGTAAAAGATAACAAGATGTATGCTAAATGGCGTAAAAATGAGGTTGACATTACTTTAACTCTTACTGATAAAAATGAACCACATGGCATAACTCCTAAAACAGTTACGATTAAAAAGTACGACATTCTTGATTGGAATAATCCCCCAAGCGGAATTGATTCATTCAAAGAAATTGGCAATAAATACATTAAGAGTTGGTACTACGAAAGAAATGACGCTGATAAAACAAAGGTAACTTATAACTTCACTAATGATTCAGTAATTGGGGATATGCTTACTGAAAGCACTACTCTATATGCTGAATACTCAGAATTGAGAGAAATCGGAAGTGAAGGAGATTATAGAAATCTAATCGACGAGATTAAGACAACAATGAACGGTGCTGATGAGACAAAAAAGAAAGCACTCCAAAATGCAATTATTAGATTTAACGCTGATATTACTTTAATGTCCGCTACTGAAACACTATTCAGCAACGCACAATATCCTTTCTTAGGAAGAATTGAAGGAAATGATAAAACAATTACATACGGCACCTCGGCGAGCATGCAAGGTTTTAAACTTGGCAATACAAAAAAGACTATTTACTCTTTAGTTGGATACAATAGTGGTCATATTGAAAAATTAAAAGTACGTAACGTTGTTTTAACTCCTATGCCTGGCACAGAGGAAATATATGTTGGATTAATCGCATATGAAAATCATGGAATTATCGAACATTGCGAAGTAACCACTACTGGCTTTGACTTAGATGCTCCAAAGGGCGCATATTTTGGAGGCATTGCATATATATCAAGTAACCAAATCATTGACACTCAAGGAAACTACAAAAACTCAAAATCTGCTATCAGCCACAGCAAAGTAGACATCAGTTTCAACAAGATTAGAAGCGAAAAGGTTGTTTTTGGTGGACT
The DNA here is from genome assembly GCA_963532875.1 of uncultured Clostridia bacterium. Lineage (GTDB taxonomy): Bacteria > Bacillota > Clostridia > Christensenellales > CAG-917 > CAUTUX01. Next base: position 1,665 of record CAUSLO010000035.1, read on the forward strand.
CGTTGGCGTAAACAATGGTAGTGAAGTTATTAAATCAGAATCAAAAACAATTGTAGAAAATATAGAACTTGTTAAGGGCGATATTACATTTGGCGGATTAATAGGTGAAAATTTAGGTAAAGTTGAAACATGTAAGTGTGAAACAAAAGTAACTGTTAACTCGGCAAATACTAGTTTAAATACTAATGATACGTTTATTGGTGGCTTAATTGGTAAAAACCTAGGCTATGTTAAAAACATTGAATGCTCTACTACATTTAAGATTGATAACTCGGTTGGTTTCTATGCTGGGGGATTATTTGGATTACATAGTGGTGATGCTACAGATATTGATTTAGAGTTAGATATAAAAGATATTAATTCAACAGAAGATATTAAGTTTGGTAATATTGCCTACGAAATATTTAGAGAAAACTCATCTAAGTACACTTCATCAGTATCATCTGTTTATATGCATGGAAAAATTAATATTAAATTACACGAGAATGCTACAAAGTTACGCTTTACATATCTAGCAGCAAAACACGACAGAGTTCCAGATCATGATAATTATGCAAAAGCATCATTTAGAAAATTCTTAATTGATTTAGATGTAAACCTTGAATCTAAAAAAGGTGGCGAGGATGATTTAAGTCGTTTAGAAGTTTCTATTAATTCATATGAGAAATTCAAATCAACTAACGATATCGGAGAACTAACATTTGTTAATAAGAAAGATGGAGACAAGTTTGCTATATTTACTTTGAATGGTAACAAGTACTCTGTTGAGAAAGAAAACGGTGCTGATCTAAAGGACTTAAAGATTGGGGATAAGCCTATAATATCTGTTGACGAACCTACAAAACATAGTTTGGTATTCCAAGAAAATAAAGACAAAACTGCCATTAAGAGTAATCCATTAAATAAAGACTCTTGGAATATAAAAGAATATTATGGGACTGAGGCAGATCATCCAAGTCTAACATCGGCAGAAGATAAAGCAAAAATTGGTGTTCCAAAACTAAAAGCTTTTGCGTAAGATTTGATTGGACTAAAAATTCAAAGGCTACATCATGTAGCCTTTTTTTAATCCGCTTGTCTGATAATTCAATTACTTAATTACTGTAATTCCACCCAAATACTTAACTAAGACTTCTGGAACATTTACTGAACCATCTGCATTTTGATTTTGTTCTAATATTGCAGGAATTAGTCTTGATGTCGCTAGCCCTGATCCATTTAAAGTATGCACATAGAAAGGTTTCTTTGTCTCGGCATCTCTATACTTTGTATTATTTCTTCTCGCTTGATAATCTCTTGCATTACTTACCGAACTGCACTCCTTATATATGCCCATTGATGGAATATACAACTCTATATCATATGTTCTTGCCATTGATGCAGAACAGTCTTCTGCTGCGAGTTTAGAAACTCTAAAGTGTAGCCCTAACTTTTCAACAAGAGAAATTGCTTTGTTCAACAACTCTTCAAATGCCTTATCACTTTGCTCTGGGGTTGTTATTTGTACCATTTCGATTTTGTTGAATTGGTGTCCACGTATCATCCCTCTCTCTTCTTTTCTCGCGCTTCCTGCCTCTTTTCTATAACAAGGGGTATATGCAAATAGTTTAAATGGTAGTTTTGCTTCATCAATAATTTCATTTGAGTACATGTTAATTAATGCGGTTTCTGCAGTCGGCAACATAAATCTATTCTTCTTCATATCGTCAGCACAATCTAACCAATACACTTCCTCGGCGAACTTAGGGAACTGTCCTGCTCCGTACCCGCAAGCATAATTCAATTGATGTGGTGGCAATATAAACTCATAGTTGTCATTTAAATGTTCATCAATAAAAAAGTTTAATAACGCCCATTCAAGCCTTGCTCCCAAGCCTCGATATATCCAAAAACCGTTCCCAGACAACTTAACTCCTCGTTCGTAATCTATTAGATTTAAAGATGTTGCCAACTCTACGTGATCTTTGATTTTGAAATCGTATTGTCTTTGCTTATTAATTACCTTAACAACTTCGTTATTTTCTTTCCCGCCAACCTTTAGATCTTGATCTGGGATATTTGGAATCACTGACAATATGTCTGATATTTGATTAAGGACATTGTTAACTTCAACATCTATGTTGGCGATTTCCTCTCCAACCTGTCTCATCTTCTCAAATATTGGAGTTACATCTTTGCCTTCCTTTTTAAGTTTTGGAATTTCACTTGATGTTGCATTTCTTTCTGCTTTTAGTTTCTCTACTTTTTGTAACAACTCTTTTCTTTTATCATCAAGTTTGATAACGTCCTTGAAGTCGATTTTGTATCCCTTCTTTAATAAAAGTTTTTCTATTTCTTTTTTCTCATTTCGTATTCTTACAATGTCTAACATAACTACCTCGTTATATTATTATATTAATTAATTTATTTGGTACAACTATAATTTTTTTGATGTCTCCAGAAAGTTTATCTTTAACTAAATCTACAGCCATTTTTTCTATACTTTCTTTTGGCATGTTTGGTTCTACTAATAACTTCCCTCTAATCTTTGCGTTAATTTGTACAACCATTTCGATTTCATCCTTAACTAGTGCCTTTTCATCTGCTATTGGGAATCTGTTAGTGAATACTGAATATTTCTCGCCGAACATTTCCCAAAGTTCCTCCGCTACATGTGGAACAAAGGGTGCTAATAATAGGATTAAATCTCTAATGCCATCTTTAAATATTATATGCTTATTTTCTACTGATGAATCATATAAATATATTGCATTAACTAATTCCATAATACGTGCCGTTGCAGTGTTAAATGAAAAGTTCTCAAAGTCATTGGTTACACTGTTTATGGTGTTGTTTCTTACATAATCAAGTTGTTTCTCTTCTCTTCCTTTTTCGATTTTAGTTGCTTTAAAATCTTTAACCTTAAGAACAATTCTCTCTACTCTTTCTAAGAATTTTAAGATTCCTTCTAAGCCACCTTCGCTCCAAGGACCACCTTCAACATAATTAAAACCGAACATTAAATATAACCTAAAAATATCCGCACTGTATTTAGATATTGCGTCGTCTGGTGAAACTACGTTTCCTCTTGACTTTGACATCTTTTGTCCATCTGGGCCCAAAATAATCCCTTGGTGAACTAGCGATTTAAATGGCTCAGAAAAGTTTAGATATCCCATATCTCTTAATGCTTTTGTAAAGAATCTTGCATATAGTAAATGCATACATGCATGCTCTGAACCGCCTACATATTTATCTACTGGCAATAACTTGTTTATGATATCTGAATCAAATGCCTTCTTTTTGTTTTTGTTATCTGGATATCTTAAGTAGTACCAACTTGAACATACAAACGTATCTAGCGTATCTGGATCACGTTTTGCCTTACCCCCACACTTAGGACACTTTACATTCATAAAGGAATCGCACTTCTTTAGTGGGGATTCGCCGTCTGGTGTGAAATTTACATTGTATGGCAACAAAACTGGCAAGTCCTTATCCTCAACTAAAACTTCCCCACACTTTTCACAGTGTATAACTGGGATTGGTGCTCCCCAATATCTTTGTCTAGAAACTAACCAGTCTCTTAACCTATAGTTAATTTTTAGTCTTCCTTTGCCTTCCTTTTCAAGGTCAGCAATTATATTCTTTCTTCCTTTTTCTGTTGAAAGTCCATTATATTTCCCACTGTTGCACAACTCTCCTTCATCAACACAATATGGGAGATCATCTTTAACTTTTTTATTTTGGATAACTCTATTGATTTTTAATTTAAGTTTTTTTGCAAATTCATAGTCCCTATCATCGTGTGCTCCAACTCCCATTACGGCTCCAGTTCCATATGTGCCGATTACATAGTCTGCAACTAAAATTGGTACTTGATCTCCATTTACTGGATTGATTGCATATGCCCCAGTTACAACCCCTGTTTTTTCTCTTGATGCTGACATTCTGTCTATTTCAGATACCCTAGAAGATTGCTTAATATATTCTTCAACTTTGCCCTTTTGATCTGAGGTGGTTATCTCTTGAAGTAATGAACTTTCTGGTGCGAGAACGATATATGTAACGCCGAACAACGTGTCTGCTCTAGTTGTAAATACTGTTATTTTTTTATCGCTATTTTCTATTTGAAAATCTACTTCAGCCCCTTCACTTTTGCCAATCCAGTGTTTTTGCATAGCCTTTGTTTTCTCGGGCCAGTCAAGTTTATCAAGTTTGGTCAGCAACTCCTCAGCATATTCTGTGATTTTAAAGAACCATTGAGTAAGATTCTTTTTTTCTACAATTGATCCACATCTTTCGCATTCACCATTTACAACTTGTTCATTTGCTAGAACCGTATTGCATGATGAACACCAGTTTACAGGTGCTGCCTTACGATATGCGAGTCCTTTTTTATACAGTTGGGTAAACATCCATTGAGTCCATCTATAGTACTCTGGCTCACATGTTTTAATTTCATAATTCCAATCGTATGTTCCCCCAATTCTTTTCAATTGCTCTTCCATGGTTGCGATATTTTTCTTTGTACTATCATCTGGATGAATTCCTGTTTTAATTGCATAGTTTTCTGCTGGTAACCCAAAAGCATCAAATCCCATTGGATGGAATACATTATACCCTTGCATTAATTTAAATCTTGCATACGAATCTGAAGGTCCATAGTTATACCAATGCCCTGCATGTAATTTTGCTCCAGATGGGTACGAAAACATTTCTAAAACGTAATATTTTGGTTTATCGCTCTTCTTGTTAAATTTATATAATTTAGTTTTATTCCACTTTGCTTGCCACTTCTTTTCTACTTCTTGAAAATTCATTAAAGACACTCCTCGCTATTTATATGTATATTGTACTATTGACGTTATTTAATACAAAATAAACAAAATGGAATTGAGCAAAAACTTCTCTTTGTTTGGTAAAATCAGGCCACTAGATTGTTTAGAATTTTCCGAAGATTTCTAGTGATATAAATGCTCAAATTTATATCAATTCGTATCTGTTATATATTTCATAATTTTGTTTTTAATATTCCATTGTTGTATACTAAAAATATTGATTTGGAGGTGGTTTATGCCATTAGTAACAACAACAGAGATGTTTAAAAAAGCCTATAAAGGCAATTATGCAATCGGAGCATTTAACGTAAATAACATGGAAATTATCCAAGGTATCGTTGAAGCAGCAACAGAAGAAAAAGCTCCTTTAATTTTACAAGTATCAGCAGGTGCAAGAAAGTATGCAAACCCTGTTTATCTAAAAAAGATGGTTGAGGCAGCATGTGAAGTTAGCGGTCTTCCTATCGCTCTACACTTAGATCACGGTGATTCTTTTGATTTATGTAAGAGTTGTATTGAAAATGGATTCACATCAGTTATGATTGATGCGAGTTCACAAACATTTGAGAAAAATATTGAAGTTACAAAGAAGGTTGTTGAATATGCTCATGACCACGGCGTAGTTGTTGAAGCAGAACTTGGTCAACTTGCAGGTATTGAGGATGATGTAAAGGTTTCAGCAAAAGATGCAAATTACACAGATCCAGAACAAGTACAAACATTTGTTGATAGAACTGGTGTTGATTCTTTAGCAATTGCTATTGGAACATCACACGGTGCATTTAAATTTAAAGGACAAGCAAAATTACGTTTCGACATTCTTGATGAAGTTGCAAAACGTCTTCCAAACTTCCCTATCGTATTACACGGAGCCTCGTCAGTCCCACAACATTTAGTTGAGAAAATTAATCAATTTGGTGGTAGCATGCCAGGAGCACAAGGTGTACCAGAAGACATGTTGAGAGAAGCTGCAAACCGTGCTGTATGTAAGATTAACATTGACAGCGACTTGAGACTTGCAGTTACTGCCGCAATTCGTGAACACTTTAGTACAAATCCTTCACACTTTGACCCAAGACAATATCTAGGACCAGCACGTGAAGCAGTTAAGGCATTGGTAAAACACAAAATTGTAAACGTATTAGGTTGCAACGGAAAAGCATAATCTAAACTAAATGAGAAAAATCTTAAGCTTGATGCGTAAGGCTATTGAGAATTATAAAATGATTCTCAATGGTGATAATGTTTTTGTTGGCTTATCAGGTGGCAAAGACAGCATCTTGCTACTCACTGCTCTACATGAATTTCAAAGATTCGATGGTGTAGATTTTAACTTATCTGCCATTCATATAGACACGGGATTCAAAAAACAAAATAAAGATGAGTTTGATAATATGATGGATTATGTTGAAACATTAAACATCCCTCTTCATGTTGTTAAAACTGATATCGAAGAAATAATTGAAATAAAGCACGAAACTAGTCCTTGCTCTCTTTGTGCAAAAATGAGACGTGGGGCTTTAAATAACAAAATCAATGAACTTGGCGGTGGCAAACTCGCTTTGGGGCATAATGCTGACGATGTTGCTGAAACATTTATGATGTCTCTTTTCTTTGAAGGTCGGCTATCTTGTTTTCAACCAATATCATATATGTCTCGCTCAGATATAACTCTTATCCGTCCATTCATATATATAAAAGAAAAACAAATTGAAAATACCGTAAATAAGCTGAATTTGCCCATTCTAACGAGCGGTTGCAAGTATAATAAGAAAACTATGCGTGAGCATACAAAAGGCTTTCTAAACGCAATTTCAAAGGATTTTCCACTTGCTAAGGAAAGAATTCTAAGTGCAATATATCACCCAGAAAGAAATAATCTCTGGGAACACTAAAGGGAAACCCCATTAAGGCACTTCCCTTTATGTGTAAAAATTTAACTCTTATTTGTTTTTGCTATACTCGTCGAATGAGGCTTTTGTTCCAACTGATACAACTTTGCCTGATTTCTTAACAATTACTTGATTGTTTTTATCATTTATCTCGTTTGCAAGTCTATCACGTTCTTTGAATATTTGTTCTGATACACCAAGTTGCCCTGCTTCCTTAATTAGTTTATCTAATTCTGCAATTCTCTTTTCTGCTTCATATTTTGCTTTTTCTTGTCTTTCTTTTGTTGATTTCTTTAATGCTGAAAAATAAGTGTTTGCAGATGATAGATCATCAAATTCAATATACGCTATAGCATAAACTTTGAGATCAACTGTTTTGGCTATATTTGCCGCTGCTTTTACTTTTTTTATTGCCTTTTCAACTTTTGCAGTCCTATCTTTGCTTTCCAATGCTGTACTTGCTTCTGCTTGTGCCAATGACCTTCCGCTCTCTGTATATGCCCACCCTTTCTTTTCAGTTTTCTTTCTGAAATTTAAATCTAGTCCACATCCGGCTAGTAACGAAAATAACAATACCAATACTAATAATTAATTAATTTCTAATTTATTTCCCTATACAAATTGAGAAAATCGTTAATTTTT
>CAUSLO010000036.1:0-7916 GCA_963532875.1 uncultured Clostridia bacterium
TGTGTTTTGGGTTAAATTTCTTTAATGTAATTTTACGCAAGTGTCAAAGATGGGTAACGCAAATAACAGTTTACGCAAACTCAACAAAATATCAAGAGCATGCAAAGTAAATAACTATGTTAATATGACAGCACGTAAATCTATGCGTAATATGCTTTTAGGATAGGAATTAATTTACACAATCTAGTTGAAAATAAAACAAATTAGAATTAATTTATATGCTATACTTTACTTGTAGATAGAGCAATTTTGAAGTTTGTAAGTGGCAGGAGCGATAGGAATCGAACCTACACCAAGAGAGTCAGAGTCTCGTGTGCTACCACTACACCACGCTCCAATATTGTGTTATTATATGATAAAAATCATATAGAATCAACAGAAGGAGAAACCATGAATTTACAAAGTGAAGCAGTAGACGCCCTATTAGATGCAGTTCAAGGATTAAATGGATGCGGTCTTTTAGTGGTTGATAAGAAAATTAAGAATCTGCTTAAGTGTATAGCGTATTATCCAGAACTCAGAGAACTTGTGGAAGAGTGTGGGAAGTCAACAAGTTATAAATATTTAAGAGAGAAATCAATTAGACAAATACAAGGAAGACCATACTTCACTATGCCTACTGGAGATGCAGAAGTAATTATATTTGTCTTAAACCTACTATTAGAATTTGATAACGGTACACAAGATTTACTTGCCTTCACAAAGAAATATTTCCCAGCAGAAGATGAACAAACCAGTTACAGAATTTTCTACGAAAACGTAATTGAGGTTTTTGCAGATAAGATATCTAGAGTAATGATAGAGGGACTAACACCTTCTGGCGATACATCAGACAGAGATAGAGATATTGATTATGTCAATGATGGTATCAGGCAACAACTATCATATTTGTTAGAAAAATTAGTAGAAGGATTAGACGCAACCAACAAAATCAGTAAAAAAGTTAGAGCCGACTATTTTAGGATGATGGAAGGTTTTCAAATTGCATTAAATAGCCGTGATATAGAGTTAATCAAAGGAATGTGGACGGCAATAAGAAGATGCTTAAAATATGATGATTTATTTGAAAAATTAGTACTAAAAGTTGATGATGTATTAAAATTATACATGGTTATATAGAATGGCTAAAAAAGAAAGATTAATAGAGCCTTTTAATTGTTTGATGCTTATCATAGCAGGTTTTATTAATGCTGTTGGCGTTATCTTATTCTTAAATCCAATAGGTGTAATCGACGGTGGAATATCGGGGTTATCAATATTTATTTCAACGGTAGCCCCAAAGGTTCATATAGCAATTCTATTGGTATGCATAAACTTACCATTGTTCTTATTAGGAATTAAAATTCTAAAAGTTAAATTTATAATATATTCCATAATTTCAATAATTTCATATACAGTTTGGACAGTATTATTCAAGAACGTATTCTTTATAGAAAATGTGTTAATTAAAAATATAGAAAACGATATCCTTCTAGGAACAATATTCGGTGGCTTATTCTCTGGCATTGGTAGCGGTTTAACAATTAGATATGGTGGAGCAATTGATGGCATTGAAGTAGTAGGAATATGTTTTGCAAAACGAATCGGTTTATCAATCGGTCAGTTCGTAATGGTATTCAATATCATCTTATATGTCATAGCGAGTATAGTATTAAACAAATTAAAAGTAGGGTTCTATTCAATAATCTCATATGCTATTGGACTTAAAGTTGTAGACTTCATAGTTGAAGGCTTTGATAAAGCAAAAGGTTGTACAATCATAACAACTAAAAAAGAAGAGGTTGCCTCTGCAATTTCAGAGGAGCTTAGAAGAGGAGTAACTGTTTTAGACTGTGTTGGTTACTATAGCAAAGAAAGTAAAACCATGTTGTATTGTGTAGTTAACCGATTTGAAGTTGTAAGGCTAAAAGAGATTGTTGCAACAGCAGATCCACAAGCATTTTTAGCAATTAACGACATATCTGAAGTAGTTGGGGCAAAGCGATACAAATATGCCTTGAAAGATAATAAAATTACATTAGAAACAGTTGATGTGAAAATTCCAGAACAAAGTCAAAAAACTAAGGTAGAATCAAATACCGAAACTAAATAAACCTGTTTTTAAAGTCTTGTAGTCTTATCCTCACCAATACCAGTTAACCCATCAAGAGTGTATACCTTTCCGTCATAACCTTTTATAGTTCCGTATAGAGTTCCAAATGTTAGATCATATGAGATATCAATAAATAATAAATGAAGCCCAATTCTAAACTTATTATCAATTACATATTTAATATCTACTAAACCATGATCATCTTTTACGTACCAGATTTTTTTGTTCTTTTTATCATGTGTAAAATGTACAGGCGTTAAAGGAAAACTTGACCCTTCAAGCCAAACAATATTTTCATTATATTTATCTTGATCTATAGATTGGTTGCGAGTTAGGTTGAATGCAAAGTATTTTTTCTCGCCATCTATATCAATCTTGTCCATTGTCGTTAGCCAATCGTAGTGGGCTTTAAATGGATAATATCCCTTGTGGTCATCAATAATAACAGTGCTTTTCTCATTTGATTCATAACGTTTGCCATTAACCTCAATAAAGCCGGTTGCTTTAAAGAAATCCTTTTCAGAGTACAGTGGTTTGTTTTTTCCGAAAGGTATAGAAACGTTAGAAATAGGAGATACACGTTCTGCGTTAATTTCAAATTTAATAGTGCCATACTTTCTATTGGTAGCACTTTCCCTTGCGTATGACTTTCCGATATCTAAATGGTTTTCTATATATACATCTGATTTTTTAGTCTTTAAATATGAATTATCATTAATGAGATTTTTTGCTACATGAGATTTTCCATAGTTTTGCCAAACAGAAACTTTTTTTGTTGCCTTGTCAAAAAGAACTATAATTGAGAATCCAAGTAGAGCGGTATCATATACTGCACTTACAATAGTGCATTCATCGAAGTCTATCTCAAATGCTTCCCATTCGGTCAATCTAGATTTATTTGAGGCAGGTCCGCAAGGTTTCTTACAATCTAATAAATTCAAATTTTTAAACTGAGAATCAAAAGTACCAAAGACTGCTTGTCCATTCTTATCTACAATGCTATCTGGTGTAGCAACAGGAATTCTTTCTTTAGAAATATATTCTGGAATATTCATAATTTCACCCCTAAAATTAAGTATACAAGTAGTTTAACACACTAGCCATGCCGATTCAATATGGGCTTTCCCGACTCTAATTTTGACATAAAAAAAGGACTCCGAAGAGTCCCTTTCATTAAATCTTATTCGCCTTTAGGTGGCTCTGAATCATCTTGAGTATATATCTCATGTTTTTGCTCAAGTGCGGAATCAGAAGCATCTTCAGTTTCTCTTAAATATTCAATTAATAACTTACCTTGTTTCTTTCTAAATCTCTTGTAAATAAATACAATTATAACTGCGATAATTAAAATACCAAGAATGATAGTTGGAATCATCCACCATAGGGCTTCTGTATTGAATGATGCTGATTTTTCTTCTTTCTTTATATTATCTGCCTTATCTTTATTTCCTGATTTCGGAGCATCACCTAGAGATACATATTTAACGAATTCTGTGTCTGCATTTGTTTTAAACTCAGAGGGGTCAACTTCATTGAAACCAGCAGAAACTAAATGTAACCATCCAGCAGTCTTGTATTGTGCTTCATCAGCAGCGTCAGCACCTTCTCTTCCAAGGGAAGCAGTGAATGTTGTTGAAACATCGCTGCTTGGTGTTTTTATATAATATGTGTATTCAGTGTATTCGTCTTTTTTGATACTTCTGAATTCAACTGGAGCGTTGTGCTCATTGAATTTCATCTTCAAGAAAGCACCTTTTTCTTTGAAGTCTTCATCAGTTAAACCAGCCTCGCGAATTAGTTTTGTTTTTAGTTTAACTGTGAATTTGTATGTCTTATTTGCTTTTAACGTAACGCTGTTTTTCTTCAAGATACTTGTAGCATCTTCTTTATTGTATAGAGCATAACTTGAGTTATTGCCAGCAGCATCTAGATTTTCCTTAGTTGCTTCTAACCAATGTTTTTCTATATATTCTTTAAACCTCTTCTTACGTAGTTTTTCTGCAATTTGATCATCTGATAAACCATCATATTCTGGATCTTTTATGTTGTTATCTTTATCTAACCATTTAACTCTTTCGACTTCAGCAAATTCAGGTTTAAATTTCTCATCAGTATATTTTTCATTTCCAAACGCACTTAGATATTTTGACTCATCAATGTCTTCTGTATTAACGTCATCTTCTTTTTTTGGAAGTGTTGTTTCATCAGAAGCGAGTAGACCAGAAGTTGAAAGATTTGAATTTTTATATGTTGGCGACCAAGCCTCTGGAGTTGTTAATTTGGTACGTTTATCTGCATCAAGAGAAGTGATATCAAATGTACTGTGATTTGCTTCAAGTTTTGCAACTCTCTCAGTTTCTGTTGCATTATTAAATTCTTCTTCTGTTAATGTACTATCTACCATAACAGCACTGAATAGAGCGTAACCGTTACTTTCATGTGATATCCCTTTTAAATCAGGGTTGCTTGCAGTGTATTTGTTTTTGTTATATCCAAACCAGTAATTCAATTGAACAGTTGTTGAATCAATTCCTGTGCGGATATAGAAGTCATATCTTTGCATCTCTGAACTACCAACTTGTGTAATTACTTTTTTAGAGTTATTAACTGATGATATGCCAGAACCAATTAATGATAGAGTGAAGTTTGCTTCATCAATACTACGTGCATATACGCTTATTTTGTAGAATTTGTTGCTTTCTAATTTGAACTTTTTACTTGTATATCCATAAGAGAATTTCTTTGCAGGATTTTTACTTCCCATTGCTAACATTCTAGGACCATAATATCCACGGTTTTCTTGATTTTCTATATAGCCATCAGTTTTTGGTCCAAATATTTCATCAAACTTATTTGCATCAGTCCCAAATATGGTATTGATATGCGATCCACGAACATATTCTTTAATTTCAGGATCAGAGTTAGCATATGAATCAGCACCACGTTCAAACTCAACAACGCCATTTACAAAGTCTGGATCTTTAAAAGTCTTGTTTGAACCTTCCCAAGAATCTGGAGCAACTGGAGCGTGTTGTAATTTACCATTTGAATCAACATTTCCGTTTAATTGACTCATATCAAGATTGTCAAAGTTATGGTTTGCAACAACTTCGGTTATTTTTTCCCTTATCTCATATTTCTTTGCATTGTTAGATCCGCTAACACTTGTATATGTTTTGTCTGTAATTTCTTCAAATGTAGGTTCGGTGAAAAACATTGTTCCTAATGCTGCATCCTCTGGTTTATAGCGCTGTTCTGATTTTCCAAGAGAAACTGACATGAACACTGTTTGTTTTTTACCAGTTGAGTTCTTGATATAGAAAGTGAATTCTTCCCATTCGTTATAGTATTCGTTTTTGCCTTTTGTCTTAATATCCGAGAAATTAATTAGTTCTTGTTTCTTGTCTTTATCGTCTTTAGTATAGAACCTTGCAAATCCAGCCTTGTAGAAATTATCAGTAAGTGAAGTATGAGCATAGAAAGAAACCTTTGTGATGCTATATGGTTCAATATCAAAACCATCCTTAGTTTCAGCAAATACGCCAGCAGGGTAGTCCTTTACAGACATCATCATAACAGGCTTATTTGTTGGGGCTGTTTGCTTTTTCATCTTCTCAGCGTTTTCTTCGCCGATTTGTTTTTTTACTTTATCATCAAGATTTGTTAAATCTACAGCACCTGCTTTAGCCCAATCCTTACTTATGTAGTAATCACCTTTAACTTCTTTTAATTGCCATTTATGTGGCATACCATCTGTGCCATCAGATAATTCATTTGGTGTTACATGGTTAAAGTCGTTTGTACCATTAGGTGCAGTATTTGGAGCATCAGAATGCAATTTAACGCATATTTTGTTTGAACTTTCGCCATCTACAGCATACTTACCTGTAGTGTAATTAAGATGAGTTTCTGCACCACTTAGAGCCTCAGTAAATGTTTCAAATTTAAGGCTGTTAGCAAAAACATAACCAGAAGAGAAAGTGCCATTTCCGTTGTACATTTCTTTTGTTGTAACCTTGCCATCGCTACTAAAACTTGGGTATGTAAGTTTATTATTTGCTTTTGGTCCGCCAGTTCCTAGTGCAAGAGAGAAGATGTATTCTCTAGCATATTTAAGATCTGTAGCGTCAATTTCAAATATATATTCTTTCCAAGCACCATTAGAAGCACCATCTACAGCATATGGTCTTCTGTCAGAATCTAACTTTCCTGCCTCATGAGTATCAAACCTTACGGTATTCTTTGAAATCCCTTCAATTGTTATATCGTTAGTGTTTTCCCCTCTTAACGTTAGCGTTACACCACCACCGTTAATGTTGTATGTATATAGCCAAGTTGAAATTCTATATTTTTTACCAGGTTCAATTGTTATTTTTGACTTTGATTGTAACTCACTAGCAGACATCATGCTTTGAGAGAGTAGATATACATTGCTTGTTGCAGTAGCATTACCGTGTGGTTTTTTAACTTCATCAAAAGTAGCGTCTAATCTTGATTTGATTGCCGAATTTTCCTTGATAGTATTTGAACTTCCAGAAGAGACGTTAAAGTCATTTCCGAAGTTAGTCCAACGTTGATCAAATTTATCTGCTTTAATAACACCGTGTTTAGCAGAAACATCAGGTGGGTTAGGGTCGTCCTTATCCGTTCCTCTTTTTACTTGGTAATACTCTGGAGCAGAACCAGAACCGATATATGCTGAATCATAGTATTCAAAGTTTCTGTTATCTAAACGCATGTCTGCGAATTTTGCGAATTCCTTTTTATCTGGATCATTTGAAACAGTGTTGTATTCATTAATTGTTTCATCAATTTTGTCTTTAGCAATTTTCTCAGCCTTGATGTTTCCGAAGAATGCATGACCAGTTGCTAAATATCCTTTTTTGAATGAATCTGGGCTATCTAAATTTCCAAGAGTCATTTCTAAAGTTAGATTTGTTTTTCTATGTGGTGCTTGAATGTAGAAGGTATAAGTCTTCCATTCCCCATTGGTATTGATGTGTTTAAATTTTTGAGTTGTTCCAGAAGTTAAAGACAACCATGCACCTGGTTTCTTTACCTTCTCATCGTAGTAGTCTTGTTTTTCTTCCATACCTTCAAGGTTGTATGTCATAACGTCAATTGAGACCTTGTATAAGAAACCAGGAGTTAAATCAAAAGAGTTTGTTAGTGCATGTGCAGAAGCACCTTTATGTGACTCTTGAGACGAATCTTTAGGGTTGTATATCATTGCAAGTTTCTTAGGTTTATTAGGTACTGCTTTAATTTTGTTATACAAATCTGATTTGCTTCCGTCTGCATCATCCCATGATTTTGAATGTTTGTCATAGTTCTCTTGATCTGTGTAAATTCCGCCAGCCTTAATCTTGCTAGAGTTCTTTGAGAAGATTGATTTGTTTGACCATTTTGTCATTGAAGCAGGATACTCACCTTTGGCGTCATCTGTTACGTTAAAGTCAGAGTTTGGGATTATCAAATCCTTCGTAAGTTCCTTTGCTGCAGGTTTAGTTTGCTCTGTGGTTTGTTTGTTGTTATTCTTTTTCTTAGTACAAGCGACAAGCAAAACAGAGGTCATTACGACCAAACAAAAAACGGTTATAAAAAGTCTAAAAATTTTTTTCAGCGATACCTTTTTCATAGCACTCCTATACATGTATATAAATATATATTTAAAAGAATATCACAATAAAACGAAAAAAAAAATAAATTGATCATAACCCCCCAAAATTGGGGCAAAAAAAGAAGGTTAATTTTTTAATTTTCATATTGACCCATCTTTGACACTTGCGTAAAATTACATTAAAGAAATTTAACCCAAAACACA
>CAUSLO010000037.1:0-6982 GCA_963532875.1 uncultured Clostridia bacterium
ATAAAAAGAATATTCCTTATCGCTTTTTTCATAATGATTTAAATATAACAAAATTTAAGAGATTTTCAAGAATAAAATTTACCCAACTATCGGCTCAGGTTGTGTGGTGGAGAAGCAGGGAATTGCACCCTGGTCCAAATGACTCACAATGATACTTTCTACATGTTTATTATGTGCTTAAATTTTTCGCAACTCGTGGCACATACACACTCGTATTGATGAGCCTATAAGAACACATTTAGCCTAGGCACTCTAGATGTGCTTTCTGTCTGCTATGACATTGGTTATTCGACCGACAGATGCCGAAGCCAACGGCAGCAAAGTCTAATTATGCTGCAAGTGCGAGTTCGGATGAACCCATATTGTTCTTTGCATTTATTGCTTTTTCCGTTTTAAGGTAGACGAGCCTACCACATGCTTATACCACCAAAAATCACCTGTCGAATCTTATACATCCCCACGTGTTTGGTATATTAAGAATACACTAATCTACAAATAGCGTAATAATTATGCAGACTGCTTAATATAAACAGATATTCTAATCCGTTCGATTTGCTACAGCCTAATCTGCGTAATTTGTGAAATAGTTTTGAATATATATTATTGGTGTTCCTTTGTCTCCGCTTCCTGACGTTAAATCTGATAACGATCCCAATAAATCTGTTAATCTTCTTGGAGTTGTTCCTTGCGACGCCATATTCGCTTTTAAATCATGGCCTTTCTTTTTAATTGCGTCTATTATATGCTTCTTTGCTTCTTCGCCACGGAAGTCTGAAAAGTCATTATCTGCTAAGTACTTTAGTTTAATTTCGTTTGGTGTACCTTCTAATCCTGAAGTATATCCTGGAGAAACAACTGGGTCTGCCAACTCCCATATCTTCCCTACTGGGTCTTTAAATGCTCCATCTCCATATACCATTACTTCAATATTCTTCTTTGTTTTTTCTTTTATTAGTTTCTGTACGCTATTTACAAACACATCACATTCTCTTGGGAAAAGTTTTACCGTATCCTTTGTTGATAGGTTTGAACCAAGAAGCCCATACTTTTCGTTGTATCCGCTTCCATCAACTGACTTTGTCAATATTTCATCTAATGAAAGAACTATCTCTGCTCCAGCATCTTTTAAGATACGTTTTGTCCTCTGTCTTGTGTGTATGTCTGCGTTAATTACTTTCTTTGTATATTTAAGTATTTCTCTAGGATTGTTTGCCAATATTATTCTTGCCTTTCCACTACATACTTGTTTGTAATATTCTACATAGTCGATTCCTGTAAATGGATGTTTTATATCCTTAAAAGTTTTGTATAATCTTTCTTCATCAAATACATCTTCGTATGGGTTAATGTTATTTTTATCAAGTTCATCAACACTCATCAAATGGTTGCCAACTTCATCACTTGGATATGACAACATAATAATTAATTCGTCAACAGCATCACTTATACCTTTTAGAAGCAAGGAAAATCTATTCCTAGATAGGATAGGGAAAATTAATCCCACCTTGCCAGAACCTACTTTTGCTCTAACATCTTTTGAAATTTGTGCAACTGATGCATAGTTACCTTGTGCTCTTCCTAGGACTGCCTCTGTAACTGCTATTACATCTTTGTCTTGAATTTTAAATCCTGTATTTTTATCATTTGCTGCTTCAAGAACACTATTAACTACAATGTTGACCAAATCGTCTCCAGCCTTGATAATTGGGGCTTTAATGCCTCTAGATATAGTTCCTACTGTGCTCATTTTTAACCTCTCTATATAGGTTTATTTTTGATGTCGTTTGACTTAAAAAGTATAGTTCAAAAATGCAAAATATGTCAAATTATGCCATTTTTAAAATCTCGGATTTTTCTTCAGTTTGTAAACTCCCAATGCCCATTTTTGGCACTGCCAACGTAACGCAAATTGTCGATTCCTTTAATTGCTCTCTCTACCGTCTTGATACTAACCTTTGCTGTTTTTGCTATTTCCCTTCTTGTAATCTCGTTGTTTTCTTTTATTTTTTCTTTGATGAACTCGATGATATTTTTGTTTTCTTGTTCTTTTTTCATTGTTTTTTTCTCTGGCTTTTGAGGGACACTTTGAATGACATTTTGAGCGACATTTTGAGCGACATTTTGGGCGACATTTTGGGCGACATTTTGAGGGACATTTTGAGGGACATCCTCACCTCCTACCTTCAAAGTCGCTATTCTTTTTAATGGTATGGTTGTTCTAAAAATATCTCCTTCCTCAAAAATAGGATCTTGACCAGAGTATAGTCTTGTAAATTTATATGTATTTCTCATCCCTGACCCTAGTTCGTCTGCCAACCCAATTTCTCTGAATACCTTTGATATAGATGGGTTTTTTGAAAACGGCTCAAATTTGTTTAAGTTCAAAGTTCCTCCACCATGTGCTAAGTTGCTGTTTTCAACCGTTATTTTATCTTCTTCAATAATTAATTTTGCATAGAATCCACTTGAGTAATCTCTATGTACTAAAGTATTTGAAATTATTTCTCGAAGTATTGCGTCTCTTGCACTTACTCTAACGATTCCATCTAAGATAAATGTGTCATTTAAATGTTTTTTACCAAACTCCATCAAGCGGTCATAACTGTCTATAATGTTTGTCGCTACAATATCTCGGTCATCATATCTATCCTTATTCTCAACCCTAAATATTGCGTCGGTCCTATGCTGTGGCAATACAGACATAATAGTATTATCTTTTCCAAACAGCAGAATTGCTGCGAGAGTGATACCCTCTTTCTTTGTTTCTGGGTCTGTGAGTATTAGATTTACACTTCTAAGTATTTCCTCATGTGTCATATTTGTCCATAGATGATTCGCTTTTTTTATTATCGCCATGTCTTTGACTTTCTCTATCAATGACTCGTCCAACCGATCAATTCCAAAATTTGGATATACTTTATTAACAAAATATTCGCCTTGCCTTCTGGCATACAATTTATACACTTGTTCGGCATTGTTGGTTACATTTATATCTCCCTCGTATGCTCTGTCCCAAATTTTACCATTATATCTACAGACTTGTTTCCCCTCTGGGACTTGTATATATATTAATGTTTTTCCATCAATCTCAACTTTTTCTGGAGTTAAATGTAATGGTGGATGCATTTTTTCTGGATTATTAATTGTGGTAACAAAATCTATTATTTGTCTCCCAACTGTACTTGGATTTACTCCAACTATCTCTTTGTGGTCATTTACTCCAAGGATAATATGTCCACCTATTCTATTATTAAAAGCACAAACTGATTCGTATATGCTTTTACTCAACGTTTCCTTTGATTCCTTAAATTCTATGTCTATGCTTTCCCCATTTAAAATCAATCTTTTTATGTCTTCTGCTATCATTATTTTGCTCCTTCACACATCATCTTACTCTATTTGTGTATAATTTCAAAGACGCTATTTTACCACTAATTAATTTAACAAAATCTTTAAGTTTAACTGCGAAATTGACAAGACCATTACAAGGCAATACACTAGTATTAATATCTTTGGGTAGGGATTCCTAATCGGTGGTAATGCTAGCATAGACTAGACAAGTCCAACAGTCTCAACGGTTGATGTGGTGAGATTCCACAACCGACTGTAAAGTCAGAATGGGAAAGATATTGCGACCTGTCGCACGCCTACTCTATGGAGGAAGCGTGAAAAAATCACTCAGCATAAAGTTTATAAGCAGAACAGGTGTAATGACAGCACTTGTATATGTTGCAACCATAACTGGCATTCATATACCTGCTTTAGGTTTTTTCAACATGTCTGACTCAATGATTATTCTGACATCATTCCTATTTGGTCCAATTCAAGGGATGATTGCTGGTGCGTTTGGTGCTTTCTTTGGGGACTTAACCGTATATCCAATTGCAGCTCCATATACATTACTTATCAAAGGAATTGAGGGGCTAATCTTTGGGCTTGGATTTAAATTTGCGAAAAAAAGAGGAATACTCCCGGGAATTAAAGTGGTCTTAGAAATATCAACTATCTTGCTAGGACTCGCCGTAATGGTGGCTGGCTATTTCTTATCAAAATGGCTCGGATATGGTGGGATTTTAAGAAGTGCCTTAACCTCAATGTATAAGAACGTATTCCAGGGTATTGTTTCACTTATCTTGGCTTGCTTCCTTATATATCAAAAGAACTTCATTTCTAGAATTTCTTCAACTCTGTAGGCTTCTTTTTCCTAAGCAATGATGCTGAGATTGAAACGACCATAACGGATGTTAGGTTATGAATTAAAGCCCCGATGATTGGATCAAGTTTACCAAACATTGCAAGTATAACCGCTCCTAAATTTATTGTCATCGCTACTGCTATATTGGTTTTTATAATTCCTATTACTTTCTTTGAATACTTAAGCATATATGAAACTTTAGAGATGTCTCCTTCCATGATTGTCATATCTGCTGATTCTATCGCCGTATCATTTCCAATATTTGCAACTGCAAAAGAACAGTCAGCAGCTTTAAGCGATGGGGCATCATTAATTCCATCTCCTATCATTGCCGTCTTTCCACTCTTTTGAATTTCATATATCTTGTTTAATTTGTCTTCTGGCAACAACTGTGCATGAACTTCAGATATCCCTACCTGACTTGCAATATTGTTTGCACTATTCGCATTATCTCCTGTGAGCATATGTGTTCTATATCCCAAAGTGTTTAGTGTTGACACAACGTCTTTTGCATTGTCGCGCAATGTGTCAGAAAATACCATTCCCGCTATGACGGCGTTGTTTTCTAATAATACAGTTATTGTCTTCCCTTCTTGTTCAGCCGTTGAGAATACAACCTTTAAAGATTCAGGAATTTCTGCTTGGCATTTTGAAACCCCAACTATTGAATACTCTTTTTTATCCATAATTGCTGATATCCCAACGCCAGGCACAACCTTTATGTTTTCTGTTTTAATTTGAATTGCTTTTGTATTGTCATCAAATGAAGTTACTGCCTTTGCCAATGGGTGTTCCGAATGTGCTTCAATGCCTTTTGCGATTGCAAGATAACCTTCTGTTTTTTTCTGGTCAACGGATACGAATTGCTCTAACTTAACTTCTCCTTTTGTTAATGTCCCTGTCTTATCAAAACATACATTCTTTATTCTAGACATTTCTTCTAGCATTGCCCCTGATTTTAATAGGACGCCATGTTTTGCAGCATGCCCTAATCCAGCGGCAATTGCAGTGGGTGTTGCAAGAACAAGTGCACAAGGACAGAATACAACTAAGACTGTTATTGCATTGCTGATCGCTGCTCCATTTATGTTATCACTCTTTATTATTCCAGCATATTTTGAAACCAAACCAACTATTACAGATAACAATAAAACAACTGGTACGATTACTTTTGACCACTTGTCTGCGACTCTCGCAATTGGTGCTTTTTTACCTTCTGCTTCTATTGCTAGATTTGCCATCTTGGCAATAACCATATCTTCTTTCTTCTTTTCTACTCGTACCTTAAAGACTCCTTCCTTGTTGAATGTTCCGCCATATACGTTATCTCCTACCCCAACTTCAACTGGAATGTACTCACCTGTGAGCGATGATTGATCTACAGAACCGTGTCCTTCTATTACTACACCATCAACTGAAATTTGCTCGCCAAGTTTGATTAATACGATATCTCCTACCTTAATTTCAGTAAGGGGTACTGACTTTACGCCATTTTCAGTAATTACATTCGCTTTTGTTGGAATTAACCCTACTAATCTTTCAATTCCTGAACGGCATTTTTTGATTGTTATTTCCTCTATAAATTCACCTAGGAACATTAGAAACGCAATTTCACCTGCCGCAAATATATTGCTGTGTGAATGTTGTGATAAGGTGAGGCTGGTTTTAAATGTGCCTGTGAAATGTAAGATTTCCAATACTATGCACCCAGTCATTGCAAGAGAAATTAGTAATGGCGTTGTTATCTTCCCTTTAAATAAACTTTTAAATGCGTAGTAGTACGTTTGCCATCCACACATAGCAATTACTATCCATGCTGGATTGAAATAATAGAATGGCAAAAATTTAAATTTCCCTTCTATGCCCCAAGGTATAAATCCCAAAATCAACAACGGAATTGCGACTGAGATTATTGTTATTTTTGCTATTAATTTTTTCTTTTTGTCTTCTTTAGGTTGTTCGTAATTTGCTGCTAAATCACAACATGCACAAGATCCTTCAGAGCCATTTGATGCACTGCAACAACCTCCACATTCTTCGTGTTTTTCTTCTCCTTCATGATGACAACAATAAGTTTCTTCTTTTGTATTTTCGCAATGATGCCATGTTGCTCCATCATGTTTTTCCCCATCTTCCTGTTTTTCACAGTGATGACAGCAGTGAGTTTCTCCTTTTATATTTTGTGATGTTTCGGCATTCTGTTCTTCACAGTGATGGCAACAGCCCTTTGCCTCTTCCTCTCCTTCTTTACTCATAGATACCTCTTAAGTAACACTAATAGTTCTTCTAATTTTGATTTGCTCTCCTCGCTACTAGCAGTTTCCAGCATTTTTTCTATATGGTTTGCGTACACTTGAACAGTGAGTTTAGACATCATCTTTTTAACGGCTGCTACTTGCATTAGTACGTCATCTGTATTCTTTCCGTTCTCTATCATCTTAGATATTCCCTGCGAATGTCCCGCTATGCTCTTAATCAAATTACGTGTTTTGCTTGGGTATTCCTCTGTACCTTTTGTATCATCTGTTACTCTTTCTGACAACATATCTTGCATTGCTGCTTCACTTTTCTTTTGTTCATCAACAATTTTTTCAATATCTTCTGTTTGACCTTTTAGATCTGTTAAAATGTCCTTTAAATCAATCTTTGCTTCTTTTTTCTTTTTCATTATGCTACCCCCCCCCGTGAGATTACACTTCTATAATCAATCTTTTAACGAATTTTGTCAAAGAAAACCCGACTTTAGGATTTAACACCACAAAATTCCAATAAAAACACAAGAAATTT
>CAUSLO010000038.1:0-6803 GCA_963532875.1 uncultured Clostridia bacterium
ACTAAGTAATTACCAAAGGAATACCCTATATTTTTTAAGATAAAGTAGCGAAAAACATTAAAATCATAAGGATATATGACAGACAACCCAGAGAGGTTGTCTTTTTAATTCTAAAAACATTCTAAAAAAGGCAAAATATCGTCCATCTTAATTTGATTTTGCCTTTCATATGGTGTATAATACTCTATATATGCGAGGTGAAAAATGGCAATACCAAAAGAGATATTGGAAATAAGTAGACCATCATCAACAAGAGTTAAAGAACAGAATGGGAAGTACATGGTTATTAAACGAACAAGTGTCATGAAGAATGGGAAACCAAAACCAGTTGAATTGGGGGTAATAGGACATATTGTAGATGGGAAATATGTGCCAAAGCAAAAAAGGCTAAACATTTCAACCATAGAGTTTAAGGAGTTTGCAGGATCCACATTGGCATATAGGCTATCAAAAGACGTATTTGATATGTTGTTGGAGATTTACAATGTTGAGCAAGCGAAAGAGATTTATACATATGCATTGATAAGAGCGATACATGGTGATGTTCCAGACAAAGAGATTGGACACTTTTACCATGAAAGTTTTATATCAGAATACATGCCTAAAGTTGGCGTATCAAAGAATACCATTTGTGTTTTGCTACAAAGTATAGGTGCTAACCTATCCACCATTCAGCAGTTTATGAGAAACAGGATTAAAAGTGTAACTTCAACCGATGAGATTGTAATTGATGGGATGCATAAAATTAATAACTCTAGCGTTAATTCGTTTTCAAACTTTTCATTTAAGAGCAGATTAAAAGGAAGCAAAGATATCGGGATAATGTATGCATTTAATCCAAAAACAGGCGAACCGCTAGCTAGCAAGGTTTATGCGGGGAATATGTTGGACAGCACAACATTAAGCGATTTTGTTAAGTATTTTGACATTCAAGAAGGTGTGATTCTCGGAGACAAGGGCTTTTTCACAAAAGAAAATGCAAAGATATTAAATAATGAATCAATACAATTTCTCTTCCCGCTAAAGAGAAATGCACTCGTTATTGATGAATTAAACTTGTTGGATTTTGAAAATCGCTTAGAAACAAGAGATGAAAGGATTTTAATTAAAAAAGTTAAAAAGGGAAACACCTATTATTATGCTTTTAAGAATTTAGAACTAGAAGCACAACAAAAGGCAACAAAGTTTGAAATGCTTTCTAAAAACGAGTTTGACATGCAAGAATATCGCAATTTTGAAAAAGAAGCAGGCACAATTGTTTTTGAAACAAATATTGATTTGAATCCAAACCTAATTTATGAAATGTATGAACGCAGATGGGATATAGAGGTTATGTTTAACTACTACAAAAATATAGTAGATTTATCTCATACAAGAAAACATAAAGATATTTCAATTATTGGAAATGAGTTTATTAATTTTATAACCATTTTGATTTCAACAAGAATTAAAAAACATATGAGAAATCTTGGATTACATAATTCATATAGTTACAAAGGTTTATTCAAAATATTAAACTCTATCAACAAGGCGAAAAACACTATTAGAGATTGGGAATATATCAAACTAACTAAAAAGAATATTGAACTACTTAAAGTCTTATCTCTTATATAGTGGATTAATTTGGGAATTATTTATTTAAACCTAATACAGAACACGACAATTCAAAATTTGCCATTGTTTCAAAGTTTTCTTTTGTTATTTCATACAAGGAAATTGAGAAATATTTTAACTGTTATACTTGCGTTTATTTTTAATAACTTTTGGCGAAGTAAATCATATGCTTTGCTTTCTTTCCACAACAAACGCACTTTGTCCCTAGTTTTTCTTCATTAAATGGGATTACCCTACTGGTTGCACCCGCTTCCTCTTTGATCTTGTCTTCGCATTCTCTGCATCCGCACCACATTGCTTTTGCAAACTTTTGATTATCAACTGCCTCTTTTAATTCTTTCATATTTTTAACAGCAACTATATTCTTTGCTAGATGTTCTTTTGATTGCTTAAACATGTTCAAAGAAATCTCTTCTAGTAATTTAGATATTTCTGCAATACTTGAAAGTTTAATTGTTGTCTTTTCTAATGTATCTCTACGTACAACAACTGCCTCTCCGTTTTCAATATCTCTTGGACCAATTTCTAACCTTACTGGAACGCCCTTCATTTCCCACTCGTTAAACTTCCATCCTGGGCTTTGGTCTCTATCATCTAATTCGCAACGAATGCCTAATTTAGCCAATTGTGATTTTATTTCTTGTGTCTTTGCTAGAACCCCTTCTTTATGTGCTGCTATTGGGATTACAACAACTTGTACTGGAGCAACCTTTGGTGGTAACTTCAAGCCTCTTTCGTCTCCGTGTGCCATTATCAATGCTCCAATTAATCTTGTAGAAACTCCCCAACTTGTTTGATATGGATTTTTGATTTCTCCGTCCTTATCCAAATATTGAATCTTAAATGCCTTTGCAAAGTTTTGTCCCAAATAATGTGAAGTGCCTGATTGTAAAGATTTCCCATCTAACATCATTGCTTCCATTGAATATGTGTCAACAGCACCAGCAAATTTTTCCTTTTGAGTTTTCTTTCCAACTAATACGTCTATATTGAGAACATTCTGCATGAACTCTCTGTATACTTCTAGCATTTGTAATGTTTCTTTTACTGCCTCTTCTTCTGTAATGTGTAATGTGTGCCCTTCTTGCCACAAAAACTCGCTTGTTCTAAGGAATGGTCTTGTCGTCTTTTCCCATCTGACAACGTTAGCCCATTGATTAATTAGCAATGGCAAATCTCTATAACTCTTTACCCACTTTGCATACATATCACAGATAATCGTCTCTGAAGTAGGTCTCACAACTAGTTTTTCCTCTAAAGGGGTATCCCCAACATGCGTAACTAGTGCTGCTTCAGGAGCAAATCCTTCTACGTGTTCGGCTTCTTTGACTAAATAACTGTATGGGATGAACAATGGGAAATACGCATTCTTATGCCCCGTTGCTTTGAACCTATCATCTAGTTCTTTCTTAATATGTTCCCAAATTTCAAAACCGTATGGTCTTATTACCATCGTTCCCTTAACAGGACCATAATCTACGAGTTCTGTTTTTAATATTACATCCGTATACCATTGTGGAAAATTAGTTTTTATATCTGCTATTTCTTTAACGAATGTTTTTTGGTTTGACATCTATCTCCTAAAAATCGTCGTCTAAATCGTCGACCTCTGTTTCTATTGTTTCTTCCTCTTCTTCTTCGCCAAATGCTCCCTTTATTTCATCAGGGATGTCTTCTTCTGAGTCTAGTTCCTCCTCTTCTTCTATTGGTGTATCTTTTGACTCTGTATCATCTTCGTCGTCTTCATCTCTGAATTTTTCTTCTGTTTCTTCCTCTTCGCCTAGTAATAATTCTCTATCTCTTTTTGCATCTAGGAAATCATCTTCAATTATATCATCATCAATATCGTCGAACAAAACTATAGGGCTTTCCTTCCCCATTTGTGCTTTGCAAACATCGCAATATTCTTCTTTCTCTAGCATCCAGTTAATTTCACATCTTGGACATATGACTCTCTTAACCATTCGTCCCTCCGATCTCTTCGTTTTTTTATGCTATATATTTAATAAAGACAAGAGTAATTGTCAACTAAAAACCCAAGTATTAACTACTTCTTTTTATATTACTGCGTATGATGCTTTTTTTGATGACTTTGTATATTCGTTTATTCCTCAATTTCAATAATTCTTAGAGTGTTTGTTCTACCATGTACTTGACCTAATCCCGAAGTGATAATTATGTTGTCCCCTATTCTAAACCCAAATTCTTTCGCTATTCTTGATGCTGTTTGATCATTTAATAATACGTCTCTCGTTATCTTGTCTACTACTGGATATACACCCCAAACATATGATAGACGATTTGCGGTTTCCTCAGAATTTGTTATCGCTACTATTGGATTGTTTGGTCTAAATTTTGCTATACGTCTCGCCGTTCCTCCAGTTTCGGTGAATGCGATAATACACTCTGCTTTTGGTAATGTCAGCGACGCACTGCTTACTGCAATCCCTATTGCGTCATTAACTGTCTTTTGGCTTGTCTTCGTTGCCTTATCTAATATTCTTTCGTAATCCAAAATCTTCTCTGCCTTTCGTGCAATCTTATCCATTGTTTTTACGGTTAACACTGGGTACGTTCCTGCTGCTGTTTCTCCACTCAACATGATTGCATCTGCCCCATCCAACACGGCATTTGCTACGTCCGATGCTTCTGCTCTTGTTGGCCTTGGGGTTGTTGTCATTGACTCAAGCATGTGCGTTGCAACAATAACTGGTCGTCCTTGTCTATTCGCTTCTTGTATTATTTTCTTTTGATAAATAGGAACTACCTCTGTTTCTGTCTCAACTCCCAAATCTCCACGTGCAACCATTACACCATCGGCTACTTCTACTATTTCATGTAAGTTGTCTATTGCCTCTTGGTTTTCCAACTTGGCTATTACTCTAATATTCTCTCCGCCGTTTTCTTTCAAGAATTGTTTTGCACTTAAAATATCTTCTTTTGATCTTGTAAAACTCAAAGCAACTAAATCTACCTTATTTTGTATTCCTACTAATAGGTCTTCTTTATCTTTATCATTTAAGAATGGAAGCGATAAGGATACTTTAGGTATTGCAATTCCCTTCCTTGTTTTTAGGACGCCTGTATTGTATACCTGGCAGATGAATTCAAAATCGCTTTTCTTTTCTAATACATTGACCTTAAGTTTTCCATCATCTATTAGCAAATATGCTCCCTTTTGTAGATCATTAAATACTTGCTTTGGTGTTATTTGGAATCTAGTACTATCTCCTTCAATATCTTCACTAGTTATTATAACCTTCGCTCCACGCTTTAAGGTTACTGCTTCGTTGGCAATTTTCCCAACACGAACTTCTGGACCCTTGGTATCTATCATTACTCCTATATGGCGATTCTTTGTTTCTGCAACTTTTCGTATAGCCTTTATTTTATTGATATGCTCTTCGTGTGTTCCATGTGATAAATTAATTCGGGCAACGTTCATTCCGGCATCAATTAACTTTGATATAACTTCTGGACTTTCGCTTGCTGGTCCAATTGTACATATTATTTTTGTTCGTCTTATTGCAATCATATTTCCCCCCTACCTCATCCATTATATTGTGTTTGTATAATTTTGTATAAAGAATATAGCTGGTTGTCTTAGTCGGTTTCACCTAGATTTTTAAAAAAACACAACAAAGGTTTTTGGCGTGAACAAGTCAAACATTACTCGTCTTCCCTATCGCACATCTTATTTCTACGTTAACAACTGTTAAGAAATTTAACACCACAAAAGTATGATTTGTGTCTAAATTGTGTGGTGTTAAATGAGTGTCGCCGAATAAAATACAACAAATGTTTTAATGAAAATTATCTGTTGCTTAGTCCCCATATAAGGGAATTGCTCGCTGATTGTAACGCTACATTTATCAAATAAATATTTAACACTATAGCATAAATGCTGTTCGATTGTTTTTTCTCGTATTGATATTAAAGTCTTCCCTCTTCAAATGCTTTTATAGCCCTACGATAAAGTCCGTTTTTTGAATCTTGTTGTCTTTTATAACCCTATCTATTTCTTCGGCTTTCTCTTTGGAAAACCTCACTAAAAATGTACGACTTGCCTTCCGTTTTTCGTCATATTTTTTTGGGCTCTTTTTATAGCTTCAGTTTGAATTGTTTTGTTCCTTTATTTTTTTGATCGTAATTTTATATTGAGTTCTACCGGCATAACTTTCAAGTTTAGTACATTTCTCGCAATCAATTTCTTTTATATCTGTGCATCCACATTTTTTAAGTAATTCTATTGATTCATTAATTTTTTTAATATCTCTTTCCATTTCCTTTCTCCTTTATTTATGTTATTATGTTTTTAGATAACCGCCAAGGGAAGCTGTGGCAGTCATCTATTGGTTAGTTGCTATCGCTTGACTAGTTTGAAGTGGTAACCATTTGGCGTAATTTTGATTACTACAACTTCAAAGCCAAGTTGATTAGCAAATTTTTGTATATTACTGATTTCTTCGTAAGTTGTTAATGTATCTTTGCCCATTTTCTTCTTCTTGTTTTGATGTTTTATACAGCCTCTTGCTTCCCTCACTGTATATTAGTAGTTTCCTAACTCTCACGCTATAGGAATTTAACAAAAACAAGCAAATTTCAAGCAAATTACACTTTCCCATCTAATCCATCTATCATTTGTTTGTTGTTATGTGCAAACTTGAATTGAAGGTTTAACACCAAAAAACAAAGTTCACGTCTAAATATGTGGTGTTATGTTGAGTTTAACTTGCCTATGAGTAAAAATAAAAAACTCGGATTTACCGAGTCAAAGATGTTGGTTGGATTGAGTGGACTCGAACCACCGACCCCCACCTTATCAGGGTGGTGCTCTAACCTGCTGAGCTACAATCCATTATTGGTGGAGATATACGGGTTCGAACCGAAGACCTCCTGAATGCAAATCAGGCGCTCTACCAACTGAGCTATACCCCCAAACGAATATTTAAAATTTTATCACCATCCATTTTTTTTGTCAATTGTAAAATATATATCAAGTTTTTGATATGCTTTTTACTAAACGCAGAAATTAATTTCCTCTTCTCCAATTGATTTTAAAAATGCATTTACCTTCTTAAAATGCCCATTCCCTATAAATCCTCTATGTGCCGACAGCGGCGAAGGATGTGGCCCCATCTTTGACACTTGCGTAAAATTACATTAAAGAAATTTAACCCAAAACACAT
>CAUSLO010000039.1:0-6310 GCA_963532875.1 uncultured Clostridia bacterium
AAAATTTACAAAGTGGGAGGTGTTAATTATTTACATAACTGTCAAAGAAGGGATTTCTTTAGCAAAAGTGCAAAGTGCATGCTACTTTGGCTGTTTGTGTGCTACTTTTTAAAATTTTGCACCTAAATATCGTTATTTCTTACCGTCTTCATATGTGCCTCATTGACTTTTTTTAATTGCGATTAGTATAATTTTATTGACTATATTTTTAAGGAGTGCTTATGTTCACAAGATGTCCTAGTTGCAAAAGTGAGATTTCTTTTGAACCACCAGAGAATTTTGAATTTCTCCCTGATGGCTACAGACATAGACTACAATGCCCTAACTGTGGAATAGCGATTGGCGTACGTATACCAAAACCACCACCAAAGGTTATTGAAGAAATAAATATTGATAACATAATAAATCCAAACAATGAAAGCGGACTTGTTCTTGTTAAAGAAAAAGAAAAACCATTACGTAAGCGTAGACAAAGAGGATACGAAGAAAGCCAAATCACTCGTACTCTTATTATTTTCTTCATTTCATTATTCTTCTTTTTCTGGCCATTCATTTCTTATGGAATAAACTCATTACAGAAATCAAAAACTATTCCTGCTGGGTTGCTACTCTACTTCTTTGATATTGACCCTATTAATGTACTAGTAGAAATGATTAACCTATCCAAGGCAAAAGATAAGATTGGATTAAGAGAATTCTTTGCAAATAACGTTATGACAAATACTGCGAACTTATTTGGTATGTTCTTAATGATTACTGCTCTTATCTGTATCATCCTTTGTATTCTAGGATTTGTTGCAAAGAGATATCTAAGAAGCACAACTATGGTTGTATCATTGATTGTAGGCATTTTAGGAATTGGAACTTTGTTGTTTCCAATGTTTAGATCTCTTTCAGTAATCGGCATAGAGAATTTCTTTAAAGAGGTAGTTAATAAAGGAAGGTACATCTACTTTGTATACCCTATCATTGGACTACTACAACTAGTACTTGGATTTGTCTTTATGCGACGTTACGAGGAAGAATAGTTACCGTTATTTAAAATATATAAAGATTTAGCACCAATTTGGTGCTATTTTTTTATCCTCTATATTTTATGTTGATTTAAATTAATATATTATAGGTATATATACAGATAGGAGATTTTATGGACTATTTAACAAACTATAAAGAGTGGTTAAACTCTAATGAATTGAATACAGAAGAAAAATCATACTTAGAAGGACTTGATGAGGATACAAAAAAAGACATGTTCTTTTCTCCTCTTTCTTTTGGCACCGCTGGTATGCGTGGGGTGATTGATCTTGGCCCTAATAGAATGAATATATATTCTGTTAAGCGTGCTACTATTGGTCTTGCAAAATTTATCCTTTCTAAAGGTAAAAAGAATATGGCTCGTGGGGTAGTTGTTTCATATGACACACGAAAGTTTTCAAAAGAGTTTGCAATTATCTCTGCTATTACCCTTTCAAAATTTAAAATTAAAGTATACCTATTTGAAGATGTACGACCTGTTCCATTCTGCTCTTTCGCCATTAGAGAATTAAATGCATTTGCTGGCATTATGATTACTGCTTCACATAATCCTAAACAATATAACGGATATAAGATATATGGGGATGACGGTGCACAAATGGGCCTTGAGGCTACAAATAAAGTTGTTAAGCATATTGATGCGACTAAATACTTTGGGGAACTTGAAATTAAACCAGAAGAAATCCCTACTCATGAAACTATTAAAAAATTTGAGAATAAGGACTTCAATGAATATATATCAGTTGTAGGATCAGAAATTGATTCTAAATACTTTGATGCTATTTCAAAGTTAAGTTTGTCAAAAAAAGCAATTGAGGAGTATGGCAAAGATATTAAAGTGGTTTACACGCCAATACATGGTACTGGGCATATGCCAGTCTCTACTATATTAAATCGCTTGGGAATTTCAGTATCTCTCGTTAAAGAACAGTGCACTATGGACTCTGAGTTTTCAACAGTACAAGTCCCTAATCCAGAAGATGAGGGTGCTTTAAAACTTGGTATTGAACTTGCCAAGAAAATTAATAGCGATATTGTAATTGGGACAGACCCTGATGCGGATCGTATGGGGATTGCAATACGCAATGCAGAGAATGAATTTGTACTGCTAAATGGTAACCAAATTGGTTGTCTTCTACTTGCATACATTTTGGAAAGACTAAAAGCATTGAAGAAACTTCCAGACAATGGTGCCGTTGTTAAAACAATAGTTACTACTCAACTCGCAAATGAAATATCGAAAGCATACAATGTAGAGTGCCTTGATGTACTAACTGGATTTAAGTTCATTGGCGAAAAGATAAAGGAATGGGAAAAGAATAAAAAACGCACATACATATTCGGATTTGAGGAAAGTTACGGTTCTCTTGTTGGCACGCACTCTAGAGATAAGGATGCTGTTGTTGCAGCAATGTTATTCGCTGAAATGATGTGTTATCTAAAGAGTAAGCAAATATCTATATTTGACTATATAAAGAATATTTTTGAAAAATTTGGCTACTATTCTGAAAAATCAATTTCAATTGCTTTCCCTGGTATAGATGGCATGGGAAAGATGGACCACGTCATGAAAGTACTTAAGGACATTAACTTTGAAAGTATTTGCGGTGTAACTACTTTTGCTAAAGAAGACTACTCTACAAGCACTTCATACATTCACGGTAAAAAGAAATCTATCAAGTTACCAAAAAGCAATGTGGTAAAAATAATATTAGACAACGGCGATTGGGTTTGCATCCGACCAAGTGGCACAGAGCCAAAACTTAAGATCTATGCATCTGCAAAGAGAGATAATTCAGATTCAGCAAAATATGCTTGCACTGATTATTTAAATTTCTTAAAAAATTTTGTTGAGAAAAACTAAGACTCCAGTAATTCTATTTTATTAGGATCACCGAAGGCATTAATATTCTCTTTCATTTTGCCAGCATTCTTCGTTAATTTCTCTATTGAGGTTCTCGCCTTCTCTAGGTTACGTTGGACATCATTAATATCATCAAGTACTTTATCAAAATCCTTAACAAAATTGTTTATCATTTTAACAATCATATTTGCTCTACTAGTAATCTTTGCTGTTTTATACAAGTCTGCAATTGCTTGAATTATTGCGATAATCGTTGTTGGACCT
This sequence comes from uncultured Clostridia bacterium, assembly GCA_963532875.1. Taxonomy (GTDB): domain Bacteria; phylum Bacillota; class Clostridia; order Christensenellales; family CAG-917; genus CAUTUX01. The sequence continues at coordinate 3,164 of CAUSLO010000039.1, forward strand.
GCGGGAATGACTTTAAGTTCTTTATATAAATATGTGAACAAATCTACATTCTTCACTACGGCCCCAAATATGCCCTCGCTTGGAAGATACATTATTGCATATGCCGTTGTTATACCATCAATAATGTATTTATCTGATATATCTTTTGCAGACTTCTTCACTGCATCAAAAAAGTTTTTTTCCTCTCTCTTCCCTTCATCTCCACTTTCTAATGCCTCAATATATGTCTTATATTTAATAACTGCAAATTTAGAGTCAATAGGCAGAAGTAGTTCCTTATCTGAAGTTGCAACCTTAATGGCATAGTCAACTATGCTGTTTTCTCCTAACTTGTATTGTTGTAAAATCAGTTGCTTGGGCAACACATTTTGCAATATATCCATTAATAATATTTCACCGATTATACCTGTTTGTTTTATGTTAGAAAAAATAGTGTTGATTTCTTTTATCCCATTGCCCAATTCATTCATCTGAAGCATGTGTTTATTTAATTTATCTAAATCTTCATTTACTGGTTTAAATGCATTAAAGAATTTCTCACTTATTGATTTGTTCATTTCTTCTTCAACCATTTTCTTTATTTCGCCAGTCTCTCTGGTGTTAGCAATTTGATTCGCAGATAACTGACTTTGTATTTTCTCTAATTGTTCACTAAGTTTGTCTGATAAGGTTTGTTTGTGTTGATCACCTTTATCTTTAACTCTTTCTAATTCAGTTCTAATTCTTTCTTCTTGTTCCAAGGATCTTTTTTCATTCTTTTCTTCAAGTGCACGAATTGCTCCTAACAACTTCTCTATGTCTTGACTGTTTTCTGTTGAATGAATTTGAGGCTTTTCTTTTCTCTTTGCTAACACAATTATGAATGCAACCATTCCTAAAACGATGATTACACCTAAGACAATTAAAGTTATTTTGGTAGGCTCCATTTAATCCTGTTTCTCCTTTATATACCGATTTTTAATATATTTCATTGCCAAGCCCCTATCCCTCAGCCTAAAATCGCCACAAATGGCGGTTAAAAGGTCTTCTAGGACTCTTCCTCTAATTATATTGGGAATGCCTAAATCAATCAAATCTTGACCATTTACTGGCAGTTCTTTAATGCTCATTGGAACTTTCTCATCTCTCATTTCTATTAGAATATCTTCCAATTCTTTTGCTTGTTGCCTCATCTTCACTGCTTTTTTAAATACAATTAGGCTATCCATGACATCCTGATTCTCTATTACAAATTTCATCAATTCTGCCTTTGAACTTGGTTGTTTGTCATATATGGAACATACTCTAGATACTTGAGTTGCGATCTTCTTTGATGCCCCCATATTTTTGAAGTATGAAATTATTCTCTCCTTACTCTGTGCATTTTTAAATAGTACTGACCATCGTGAAACCTCATCCATACCATTAAACGTCAAATACTTAATATCTTCTTTGTTGGTACTTCCATCTAACACATACTCATGCAGTCCAATTTCAAACAGCACACCAAATGCTCTCACTGTTCTTCCCCCTCCAAGAGCAAGCATATGTGATAGTTCGTCATATATCCTTTCTGACGCTATGTCTTTAATTCTCCATACATTTTCTTTTGCCTTACTTAGAGTTGTTTTGTCTATCTCAAACTGCAATTGCCCTGCAAATCGTGCTAGCCTAAGCAATCGCAAGCCATCCTCTTCAAATACGCTATTAGGATCTCTGGTTGTACTTAAAATCCTTGAATGTACATCAGCAAGCCCTTCTAACGGATCAATTATCTCTCCACTTACAACATCTCTATATATTGCATTTGCTTTAAAGTCTCTTCGCTCCGCATCTATTTTAATGTCATCAACAAATACAACTTCCTTGGGTTTATGTTCTCCGCTACCGTTTCTGTATAAGTCTTTTCTAAAGCGTGTGTATTCATATGTGTGTTCTTTGTATTTGATTATTGCGGTCCCTGTATTTTCGATTGTCCCTACAAGTTTAAATTCAGTCCCTGTGATTCTTCCCTTCAACTCTGATACTGACAGTGTTGATGCAATATCTATGTCGCCAACTTCTTTACTGCCTAGGAAAACATCACGAACAGAGCCCCCAACCATATATAACCTATGAGGGCTAAATAAACTGCCTAGTTGGCGTAATATGTCTACATTTTCTCCATCGAATTTAATGTCTTTTGTCGATATGTTATTTTTCATACACCTGTCTTTTTAAGACACAAACTTCTGGAATGTTTCTATATTTTTGATCGTAGTCTAAACCATACCCGACTACAAACTCATCTGGTATTTCAAACCCTACATAGTCCCCTTCCATTTTAACTTTTCTTCTTGATGGCTTATCTAGAATTGTACAGATCTTAATTGTCTTTGGTCCTCTTGCTTCAAAGACTCTCTTCAAATATGACAACGTTGTTCCTGTATCTATAATGTCTTCTACAAGTATTACATTCTTATCCTTTATTGGAGCACCTAGGTCTTTGATTAGATTTACTTCCCCTGTGCTAACTGTTCCTGTGCCGTAACTTGAAACTGAGATAAAGTCTATATCTACATCTAATTTAATTTCTCTTAAGAGGTCTGCAAAAAACACGCAACTTCCTCTTAAAATACAAATTAATGTGATTTTTTCGTCTTTAAAATCTTTTGTTATTTGTGCCCCTAATTCTTTTACACGTTTCGCTATTTCTTCTTTTGAATATAAAACTTTTTTTATATCTTTCATCATGTCCATTTTACTTCTCCGTTATTTTAAATATTTTATTTGTTGTTTTATCTATCTTAATTTTATCACTAGTTGCATATCCTACTATTTGAAGTATCTCATCTTTATCAGCGAGCACAATTATATTGTCTCTATTTTCTCTAGGTATCTTGAGGTCGCTTAAATGATCTGCCAACATAACCTTATGTCCATTTGTCTTTGTAAAGGTATCGCCCTTTTTTCTGTATCTAAACACTGCCGTATTTGGGATTTTTTCTGCATCAGCATATTTGCCATCTTTCTCGTATTCGTTTACTTCTTCTACATATACTCTCTGATATTCAACAACTCCAGAAAATCTCTCATAATACCCATCTAAAAACACAATATACTCTTCCTTACCTCTCATTACTTTTATGTTCCTAGGAAAATCTAAAGTTGTTCCTTCATCATTATTTT
>CAUSLO010000040.1:0-5201 GCA_963532875.1 uncultured Clostridia bacterium
GCTTTGCTGACTGAGTTAAATGTACCTATAGCGTGAGAGTTGGGAAATTACTAATTCATAATAAACGAGTATTGAAAAGATCAAAAGTTTAATGTGGGTAATGGTAAGTGTGAATTGGCTATTGGGGTGAGTAGAGGGACTCGAACCCTCGACCTCCAGGGCCACAACCTGGCGCGCTAACCAACTGTGCCATACCCACCATATGTGGCGAGCCTGAAGAGATTCGAACTCCCGACCCACGGCTTAGAAGGCCGTTGCTCTATCCTGCTGAGCTACAGACTCATATTTGGAGCGGGTGATGGGAATCGGACCCACGCGGCCAGCTTGGAAGGCTGGAATTCTACCATTGAACTACACCCGCAAAAGTTTTGCACTCACAAATGCCTTATAATTCTAGCACGAAAAAAGGGAAATTGTCAAAGATAAAAAGGTCGCTTTTCGCTTTAAAATTTAAGCATCTTTGACGAGACATAAGTCTAATCTTTTAAAGAATTTTTTAGTATAGGTAGAAGAGCGAGGATTGCATTTGTACGGTGGCTAACTTTATTCTTTTCTGCCATTGTTGCTTGAGCAAACGATTTTTGAAGGACATTTGAGAAAAATACTGGGTCATAGCCAAAACCGTTTGTTCCAATTGGTTCTTCAAGAATATATCCGTCAGTTCTGCCAGTAGCAGTGAATTCCTTTCCGTCTGGAAGTACGAGAGCAACGCAAGTTTCAAAGTGAGCATTTCTATCTTTAATTCCGTTTAGATTTTTGAGTAGTAAATCTTGATTCTTTTTGTAATCACATTCTTCGCCAGCATATCTTGCAGAATATATTCCAGGAGCACAGTTGAGTGAATCTACAACTAAACCGCTATCATCACCCAAAGAAGCACAGCCAGTGATGCTGTGGATTGTTCTGGCTTTAATTAAGGCATTTTCTTCAAATGTGTTTCCAGTTTCTTCAATTTCAATAGTTATATTTTTATCTGCAAGAGAGTATATGTTTGAAAAATATTTACTCAAAATATCTTTAAGTTCCTTTATTTTATCTTTGTTATTGCTGGCTATTATCAAGTCCATGTTTCCCCTCATGTTTGTAGTTCTTAATTGTATTTCCAATATTTATTAAGTGATCACCAATTCTTTCTGTATTTGCTACAAGAGATAGGAATTGGGCACCAATTTCAGGCGAACATTCTCTTTTTTCTAGACGTTCAATGTGGTTGTTAGCTAATTCTTCAGTATATGCATCAACTTGATCTTCAATCTCATAGGCTGCTTTAAGAGCATTTAAATCTATCTTTACAAATGCCAACATAACTTTGTCATAAAGTTGTTTAATTAGGCTTTGTAGTTCTTGTATTTCATTAATAGCAGTCTCTGAGAATGCTGAGTTTTTACTTTCAAGATGTTGAGCATATTCAATTAGATTCTTTGCATAGTCACCAATTCTTTCAATATCAGAAATTGTTTTAAATGATGACGAGACAAATGTCTGGTCAGTACTTGTTAATGGACGTCCAGATACTTTTGCAAGGAAATTGTGAATTTCTTTGTATAAGAAGTTTATTTGTCTTTCATTTCTATTAAATGTGTCAACGCACCTAAAATCCATTTTGCAAATTGTTTCAATTGCTATGTTGAAGTTAGTCATTGCTAAAGATGCCATATTTAAAATTTCATTTTTAGTCTGTGCAACGGCTATAGGTGGGGTAGATAAGAAGTGAGGTTCGATGTATACAAGTTTTAGTTCATCAGAGGTATCCTCTTTCTTTACTTTATTAGGAACTATCTTCTCAACAAGTTTTACAAATACCTTGGTTATAGGCAAAGCAAGTATAACGGTAGCGACATTAAATGAAGTGTGGAATATAGCAACCTGAACACTTTTCTTGCCTTGAATTTTTTCAAACAATTTAGGGATAGTATGCATGCCATGAGTTGACGCCCCTAGTATCTGATCTACAATCACAAATATCAGCACTCCAAATAAATTGAAGAATAGGTGGATTAGAGCGATTCGTTTCGCTTCACGTGTGCTTGTAAAGCCTGCAACGATAGCAACGACACATGATCCAATATTGCTTCCTAACATTAAATACACTGCTTGATTTATATTGATTAAGTTACCGCTTAATAGGACGATTATGATACCAGTTACCAAAGATGAACTCTGAGCAATACCAGTTATTACTGTTCCAATCAAGATGAGTAGAGCAAAGTTATCAATTTTTTCTAAGAAGGATTTAAAACTGTTGCTGTTTGTAAATTTGCTAACAGATCCACTCATAACCTGAAGACCTAAGAATAGAAGACCGAGACCAGTTATAAATCCAGCAACGTTTCGAATCTTTGGTTTTTTTGCGAATAATGTTATGCCACCACCTATACCTGCTAAGGCAGCGAATAGAGCACCCATAGAAAAGTATTGATCCAAGTCTTGTAGGGCGATTAACAAACCAGTTATTGTTGTTCCAACGTTTGCCCCGAATACAACTGTTGCTCCTTGGGTTAGAGTCATTATTCCTGCATTTACAAAACCGATAGTCATGACTGTCGTTGCACCAGAACTTTGAATTAGAGCAGTGGACGCAGCACCAATACCGACACCGACAAGTTTGTTGTTTGAAGTCTTATTAAACAAGTCCTTAATCTTGTTACTTGCTAAAATTTCTAGGTTTTTGCTGACGAAGGACAAAGCAACTAAGAAGCAGCCGATACCTGCAACGAATAGAAATATTGAATTAACAATGTCTTTTGCTTGCAATGTTTTTTCCTCAAGGATTAGTAAAAGTATACGGAATTGAAACAGTTAAGTACAACTAAAAGGATTGCCATGAAAATTCCCCAAAGGGTCTTTCTTTGACTAAAAAAGGCACGAGGAATATAATTTAAACATAAACAGACAGAGGAATTGATGCATATAAATTTTATAATTCATAATACTATCACAGAAAATCTTTAGGAGATTTAATTTTTTGAGTTTTAAAAAAAATAAATTAACCACTACAGACAAGACACAACTTTTTGTAACATCTAGACACCTCGTGTTGGGGTTGTTAGCAGTTATATTTGTTGGTTTTCTAATTTTCTTGCTACCTATATCTTATAAGAAAGGGAATCCTATAAAAGCAATAGATGCTCTTTTCCTATCTACAAGTGCCACATGTGTAACAGGGCTGTCCCCAATTGACATCTCAAAACAGTTAACGGTTTTTGGGCAAATTATCTTGCTAATGCTAATCCAGATTGGCGGACTTGGATTCATGACGTTCACATCTGTTATCTATCTATATTTGTTAAAGAGATTTTCCTTAGCATCCTTACTAACAATGAAAGACGATATGGGAGCAGGAAATAAATCTAAGATGAGGCAATACGTAGCCCACATCTTAATTTGGACTTTTGGCGTAGAGATGATTGGATTTATTTTATTAATACCTGCATTCCATTATCACATTAAGGGCGGGGAAGCTGTATGGAATGCGTTCTTTACTTCAATATCTGCGTTTTGCAATGCAGGGTTTTCAGTGTATGACGGGGAGTCGCTTATTAATTTGAATAGAGACCCATATATTCTATTGATAACTGCATGCTTGATTATATTGGGCGGAATTGGATTTATCGTAGTTGAAGATATATGGAAGGGAAGAGTATGGCGTAGATTTAAATTGCATACAAAGGTTGTTTTGATAGTTACTGGAGCACTATTGTTGGGTGGCACAGTGTGGATCTTGGTAGCAGAGTATAGCCATGCTTTAAAAGATATGAACTTTGGACAAAAGTTATTGAATGCATTTTTCTTATCAACAACAGCAAGAACTGCAGGCTTTGCAAACATTGATTTGAATACATTGAAAGGTGGTACAGTTTGGTTGCTGAACTTTTTGATGTTTGTTGGAGCAAGTCCATCATCAACAGGTGGCGGAATCAAAACAACAACATTGTTTATTTTGATAGTTAGCGTATTGATGTTGATAAGGCAAAAGAGATATGCAGTTATTAACAAGCAAATGATTGGCGATGCAATAGTTAAGAGAGCAAATACTGTTTTAATTATGGCTATTTTAATTTTCGGAATTTCCCTTGGAATTATGACATACAGTGATGCAGGAATAACGCAAAACAAATTAGCATTTGAGCAGGTTTCAGCATATTCAACCACAGGGCTATCAATGGGGATAACAAGCGGTATCTCTATTTTAGGTAAACTTATTTTAACAATATGTATGTTCATCGGCAGGGTTGGTGTTATAACGTTCTTGTTGTCATTCGCAAGATCGAACAAAGTTAGTGAAGTGAAAATCAAATATAAAGAGAGTACAATACAAGTATAAGAGGTTGATATGTATAACAGAGGAAGGAAGAAAAAGATTTCTAATAAAAAGTATGCGGTGTTAGGGTTAGGACGTTTTGGAATAGAGATGGCAAAGTCATTAAGCGAATTAGGATGCGAAGTTTTTGCTGTTGATAAGAAAGAAGATAACCTTAGGGCTCTCGATGGAATTGCAACACATATGGCAACCGCCAATGTCGCAAATGAAGGAGTATTGACAGAATTTGATATACAAGAGTTCGATGCAGTTATAGTTGCAATTGGAGACTTATCAAGTTCAATTATGACCACACAGTTGTGTAAGGACTTAGGAGCGAAATACGTTATTGCTAAAGCAAATGATGAAGTACATGCAAAGATACTTGAGAAAGTAGGGGCAGATAAAATAGTATTTCCCGAAGTATATACGGCACAGAGAATGGCTACTGTTTTATTTAATCCAAACATAAACGAACTTATAGAAATGGAAGATGGTTATTCAATAGCACAAGTAAACCTACCAAAAAGTTGGGAAGGGAAGGATGTAGTTACTTTGGATATAAGGAAACAATATGCACTGAATATCCTATTTGTAATTGGATTAGATGGTGTTTCTCTACCATCACAAGGAAGGCACTTTGTTGAGGGAGATAAAATAGTTATCGGCGGATTAAACGATGCTGTAACTGACTTTCTAACAAAGGAAATATCAGAGTAGAAGAATAGGACAAGTTTCAAAGTAATTTTAATTAGCAAAACAATCATAAATCTGTATTTTCAGTTTACTTTGTTTTAACAAAGTACAAGATAGATTGTTGACATAATCACCCATTCCGAGTAAAATAACCTAAGTTTCGACGACAACCCCCTAAATGTGGTGTTAAACCTTAAATAAGGTG
>CAUSLO010000041.1:0-5097 GCA_963532875.1 uncultured Clostridia bacterium
GTTTACTGACTATTTAGGGGGTTCGTGAGCCTGCAAGTGTCAAAGATGAGATTATGAGAAAAATTTAATATGTTTATTAAGTCAATACCCCGACTTTAGGATTTAACACCACAACATTTCAATAAAAACACAAAAAAATTAAAAGTTATTAACTATGTTAATAAAAAATTTGCACCCATCTTTGACAAAAATATGAACTTAAACATCTACAATTTTAATCAATTAAATCGTTTAAAAGGAAATACATTGATTAGGTGATTTTGAAAATATACAACATAAACTTTTAGCGAAATTTGATCAAAAAAGTGCCTTGTTCCCCTAGGTTTTTAGTGGGGTTGTGCACTCTCAACTGTCAAAGATGAGATGAAAAATTAATATCTTGCTATTTCTATACCCCTAATGTATTCTGTTCTTTCCGAATGGTACGGATTAAATAATTGCAAAATCCTTATCTGTTAAAAACATCTACTTCTCGCATTCCCACTTCTGTTGCTTTAGTTTTTAAATTAGATTGTTGATATCATTGTCGTCAGCGTTGCTACTGCTATCTGAAGTCCTAACATGGCTAACCTCATCTGTTCCATTGTCTTCATTTTTAATAAGTTCTTTCTGCTCTACTGAAGTTCTTAGCAAGCCGAGAATTCCTGGCACACTGAGAAATACGCCTATGATTAATAAGGTGTATGTGGCTTTATTCCTATTTGAGCATGAACTGTACTTGACTAGAATTGCTACATGTAAACTGAAGGCGATAATCCACAGAACAACCACCGCCACTATAGGTGCAAGATAAAAAGCCATATGTGTGTTCTGTGATATTTTACCTTTTATAGACATTACATTTCTTATCATAAATACAACCAAGGGAATATACATTACTCTAAGCAAGGCTGTTGATCCTGCACTTTTTTGTAACTTCATCCTTGTCTTCTTTATGGTTCGCCTATCTTGTGTCATTTTCGTACTCATTTTGTTTCTGTTGATTTTCAATAACATTATATCCCATCTTCATGTATTTTCAGCGAAAGGATGATTGAGATTCGTGTTTCCAATTGTATCTGCGTTGACAAATCACATAATAAGCCCCTTTCCTGGTTTTTTTGGTATTGATTACACTTATTGAGTGATTTACAATATTTATATTGATTAAGGGAAGGAGGGCAAATTATGCCAAACAATTTATCGGTTCAAGAATTAAAAGAAAAAGCCAAAGAGTTGCGTATCAACATAATTGAAACAACTTTTGGGGCTGGATCTGGACATGTTGGCGGTTCATTATCTGCAGCAGATATGTTAACCGCTTTGTATTTTAAATACTTAAATGTTGATCCAAAAAAACCTGACATGAAAGAAAGAGATCGTTTCTTACTTTCAAAAGGACATTGTGCTTTAGGATATGTTCCTACTCTAGCAATGCGTGGATTCGTTCCAATGGCTTCTTTGAAGACATTTAATAAGTATGAGTCAGCATATGGTATGCATCCAGATTCAAAAAAGATTGTGGGATGTGATGCTTCAACTGGATCACTAGGTCATGGAATGCCAATGGCTGTTGGTATGGCTTTAGGATTAAAGTATCAAGGCATCAACGCTAAGGTCGTATGTATGACTGGAGACGGAGAACTTGGAGAAGGTTCAAACTGGGAAGCATTTATGGCCGGTGCACACTACAAATTAGAAAATCTTATTTGTATTATTGACAGAAATAAAATGATGATTGACGGACCTACTGAAGAAGTTATGGCGTTGAATCCACTTGACGCAAAACTTAAAGCATTCAACTGGCACGTAATTGTATGTAACGGAAATGACATGGCTGAGGTCGACAAGGCTCTTGCGGAAGCATGGTCTCATAAGGGCTCACCTGTATGTATTATTTCAAATACTGAAAAAGGTTTTGGAGTTAAAGAATTCCAAGGCAAAGTTCAATGGCACTATGGTGCAATTAATTCAGATTTGAAAAAACAAGCAATCGCCGATATTAAGGCAATGAATTAAGGGGGAAAGAAAAATGGCAGAAGGAACTTCATGGTCAGTTTATGATGCAAACAAAATGGCATCAAGAGAAATTTATGGTCGTGTTCTTGCAGAACTAAGTGAAAAAGACCCACGTATAGTTGGTGTTACTGCTGACTTGGCTAAGTCTACAAATATTGCATTCTTGGGAGAAAAATTCCCAGATAGATTATTTAACGTTGGTATCGCTGAACAGAACTTGTTTGGTGTTGCTGCTGGTCTAGCAAAAACTGGTTTGATACCATTTGCATCAACGTTTGCTATCTTTGCTTGTCTACGTGGCGGCGAACAAATTAGAACAGACTGTGCTTATCAAAATTTACCAGTTAAGGTTATAGCGACTCACGGTGGTCTTTCATTTGGTACGGCAGGGACTACTCACCACTGTATTGAGGACTTGGCAGTTATGCGTGCTATTCCAAACATGACTGTTGTTATCCCAGCAGATGGTTTTGAAACAGCAAAGGCTGTTCGTGCTTGTGTTGATATTCCTGGACCTTTCTATATGAGAGTTGGTCGTGGATTTGAACCACCTATGCATGATAATGAGAATTTCGATTTCAAGATTGGTAAGGCAATGGAATTACACGAAGGATCAGATTTAACTATCATCGTTTGTGGCACTCCTACTCTTCAAGCACTTGAAGCAGCAAAAGAATTAAAACATGATGGCATTACTGTTCGTGTTCTTAACATGCATACAATTAAGCCTATTGATAAAGAAGCAATTATGAAAGCTGTTTTAGATACAAGAAGAATTCTAACTATCGAAGAACATAATATTCAAGGCGGTCTTGGTGACGCTGTTGCTTCGGTTATTGCAGAATCAGGAAAGGGTTGTGCATTCACAAAACTTGGTATTCCTGACGAATTTAGCGTTATCGGATACCCAGAAGATTTATATGCAAGATATAAACTAGACTCTTCTGGAATTATTGAAACTGTTAGAGAATTGCTAGGCAAAGAAATTGAAGCTGACGAAGATTGGTCAGATGAAGATTAATCTATCGAAGGAGTTATAATATGAAGGCTAGTGATATTGATGTTATGACTGCTAAGTTGTTCTTTCGTGCAGCATTCCCTGCAATGAAAGTTCCTTTGACTGAGTCAGCCAAACACATAAAGAAATTTGAAAAGATAAATACCGTTGTTTCGTTTAAAGCGGATGATGATGCAAATCCAGTATCATGTTATATCGTTTTCTTAGATGAATCAGTTGCACAAAAAACTGCTTTGAAAAAACGTTTCAAAGTATATCAAGGAGATTATCCAGGCTATATTGAAATGGAAGATGGATCCCAACTAAATAGTTTAGAAGTCATTAATATGCACTTTAAAAGCATCAAGGCTCTACTTGGTGTCTTTAAAGGAGCGAAGTCTTCAGACGCAATGGGGATTTTACCTTGCATATTTAAGAACATGTCGAAGAAATCATTCTTCCCATTCCTTGGATTAATGATGGAATTAACTAAGACTGGTCCAAAATTCAACCCATCGGCAAAAGATCCATTAAACCAATATTTAAAGGTTAAGATGTCCTTATACCTAATTACAACTGCTCTATCAAGTGCAAATAAATTAGGATGGGAGCCAATGAATAAATGGACTGAAAGACAGTCTGACAGAATCTATCAATTCCATGTTGGTGCTACGTTGGATAAGAATGGCAAGGAAATATATCCTGAAATTGGAGCGTATTTGAGAGTTAAGGCTGGAAATACAAAAGCAGGTCGTGGTGTATATGAAAGAAAGCGTCCATTCGTTTTATTTGATTTCATAAACCCAGATGGATGTCTTGCTCTATTAACCGGCAAATATGAGTTTGTTGAATGTGTTGCTAGAAAATATGTTGCTATTATCGGATCTGGTGATAGTTATGCTCCACAATTCAATGAAATCATGGCACAGTGCCAAGCACTATTAGTTCCGGCACCTAAGAAATAAAAACTAAAAGTAGGGGGAGTTTTCCCCCTTTCTTTTATTAATTGATTTTCAATTTTGAACTAAATTTTTGGAAAGATTTTTATTTTGATTTTGTCTTTTTAAAGCACAAGAACCAATCTTGGCAGTACATGCCTTCTGGGTTATTCTCACGCTTTCTTGCAACTTCAACTGTTGATGCTGGTGGAACAATTACATCCTCGCCTGGCTTCCAATCTGCTGGTGTTGCACACTCTTCCTTATCACTTGTTTGTAACGCAATAACGATTCTGATTAATTCGTCAAAGTTTCTTCCTGTCGAACTTGGGTAATATAGAATTGCACGAATGATTCCATTTGGATCAATAACGAATACTGCACGGATTGCATTTGTTGTTGATACATTTGGATGAACCATATTGTATAAACTTGCTACATCTTGCTTGATATCTGCAATTACAGGGAATGTAATGACTTGATCCTTAATTTCCTTGTAATGATATTTCTTTATGCTGTTTATCCATGCGATATGTGAATGTATTGAGTCAATTGATAGGCCTACTAATTCAGTATTCAATTTCTTAAATTCTGCATATCTGCTTTGGAATGTCATAAACTCTGTTGTACATACTGGTGTAAAATCTGCAGGGTGTGAAAAGAATACTACCCACTTACCAGCATAGTCATTTGGGAAACAAATCTTGCCGTTTGTAGTGATTGCTTCAAAATATGGTGCTTTTTCACCAATCATTGGCAAAGATGCCTTTTGTTCTGATACAGTTTCAACAATTTCTTCTGTCTTAACTTCTTTTTTCATATTATCCTCCACGTTTTTTAAAATCTACATTCAGTTTAACCTAAATCGCATAAAGTTAGCAAGGTTTAACTCATTAATTTTTTCATTACTTGGTTGTTTTATAATTAATAGTAGTTCTAGTCCGATATCTTGCCAATTGCTCCCACTTCATATATGCTTGTTTTTTTCTAATTTGGTCTTTCTTAAACTTGCAGTTACTCATTATTTGCATCGTTGTTTACTTAATTTCTATCAAAAACTTTCTCGTTCTTGTTCTCGTCAAAAAACAAATTCTACATATTATATTTCTTTAATTAATTTCTAATTTATTTCCCTATACAAATTGAGAAAATCGTTAATTTTTA
>CAUSLO010000042.1:0-5023 GCA_963532875.1 uncultured Clostridia bacterium
TGGGTAACTTTATCATCATCGAGATAACCCATGAGGTGAGCCAAGGCAGTTACTATAAAAACCGTTTCAAGGCTATCCCTGCAACGATAAAGGCACTGCCAAGTCCAAAGGTGCGTATGCCGCTTGCAGAGACACAGATGGCAACAGTGCTCAGTAATGCTGACCCACAGGGTAAGGGCCGTGTTCGTGTGCGTATGAATTGGCAGACGAATGGTATGCAGACTGGCTGGGTGCGTGTGATGACACCTGATGGCGGTAGCAGCGATGACGTAAAGAGCAACCGTGGTTTTGTATTCATCCCAGAAGTGGGCGATCAAGTCCTCCTCGGCTTCCGCCATGGTGATCCAGCAAGACCATACGTTTTGGGTAGCCTCTTTAACGGCACCACTGGTGGGGGCGGTCTTGAAGGGAATCACATGAAGAGCCTTACAACTCGCAGTGGGCATACCATAAAATTGAATGACTCACTATCATCACTTGGAATAACCATCAAAGACATAAAGGGCAATTCCATCCATATTGACTCTGTAGGGGATGACATCATCATCAATGCAAAGCGGAATATTACCATCAATGCAGGAGAGACTTTTACCGTGAACTGCAAGAATGCCAACATCCTTGCGGAGGAATCCATCAATATGAATGCGGAACAGGATATTACCAGTGTCTCTGGAGAAAGTACGTCTATACAAGCAGGCGAATCCCTCACAGAGATAGCAGCAGACAGTTATGTCCTATCTGCTAATGATGCTAATGTACAAGTCACAGAAGAACATAATCTTCAGGCATCTACAATATCGGAGACAGCAGAGAAAATCAACATTGACAGTACGATGGAGGACCTTGACCTTTCTTCTCCAAAGAAGGTCAACATCCAGAGTTCTGAAAAAGTAAACTTGTTCTAAACGATGTATATTCCTTTTAAAGTACCGACAGGCTCATGCAGGGTTCATGGAGTCAGAACAGAAGTCATGCCAGACGGGGTGAGTGAAACGAAATGTGAGGTTTCTATAGAGTTTGCTCCTCTTTCTAAGGATAGCAAAGTCAAAGCTATAGTACATCTACATGCCTTTGCAGATAATGACGATGCCACAGCAGCATTTGTGCATGATATAGAGTCTACTCTTAACCCGATATGTATGGAACTGGACAGCAGGGGGAAATGTATTGGGATTTCAGACCATGACGAACTCTGTAGACGCTGGGATGATAGGCTTTTTCTTTTGCGTGCCAATTATGAAGGAGAATGGGTTGAAAAGGAACTACAATTGTTGACAGATAGGGTTCATAACAAGGGGCTTCTGCTTAATATGATGAAGAGATATTACGTATTTTCAGAGTGGATGGAGGCTGACTGGTTAGGCATAGAGTTCACAGAAGGGAAAGGATACAGAGAGCATGAAGAAACAGCCTTGGGAGTACCACTTCTGTTCTCACAGGAATGTTCCATTGAGGACAATGAAGAAGGAATGTCGCTACACATTGTCGGGAATGCTGACTTGAGAAAGAATGAAGTACAGCTTGACAAGATTTCCCTCCTTGATGAGATTCAGATAGAAGATATAACATCTATAGAACAACATTGTATTGTGAAGACAACCAACCTTACAAGAAGTCCTCAATCCGTATATAGTCATTATATGGTCAAAGGGCGGGAGCAGATACTTAAGGATATTGAGATAAGTCTAACCTTTCAATAAAGAAGAATGGAAACAGGCAAAAACACATCAGCGGACCGTAATCGTAAACAGACTGGAAAGAGTGAGGAAATCGTTGCGGACAGTGCAATTTGTACATGTGACAAAGGTTCCAAACCAGGAACTTTCCGTGTTACCAGCCAGCAGAAGATCTACTGTAATGGTGCAAGAAAACTTGTTGCTACAGATCAGGACAAAGATATCAAGTCATTGAACTTTGGAAGTTGTGCAGCAAAGAATAATGGTCCTTGTTCTCCGAATATCGTTTGGAGTAACACTTATAACAAGATTGCCATAAAGGGTAAGATGTATCCTTTGACTGTCAAGAGTTCTGGTACCTGTAAGGCTGGAGGTGGTAGAATTAATATCCAGACATCTGGCCAACAGGTTGTAGTAAAGCCTTCTTCTTCACCACGTAAGGCAAACAGTACGGCACATAAGAGCCCGATCTTTACAGAAGAAGACTGGAAGCATTTGCCGCAGGAGGACGAGAAGAGTCAGAATAAACGTGTACCAGCAGCAGTGCAGGTAAATAATGTTCTTGTCAATGGTAAGAGGGAGATAACCATAACCCCCTACGACCAAGAAGAACTCCTATTCACTACGTCACTTACGGCAGGAAGTATGCGGGGGACTGGTGTCAAGTGGGATGTCTGTCATGGCAATCTTGTGATTGCAAAAGGGTTGACAGAAGCTCCAGCACGCACTTACTTTACTAAAGAAGGTACGTACTCTGTATATGCTTATGTTCATAAACCAGGCTCACCCAAAGGCAAAGGTGTGGTCAGGATAACTGTATCCTACCCTAAGTTCAAAAGTTTAGAATGGAAGGACGAGAATGGGAAACCTGTTACTTATATAGGGCTGCGTAATAAAGTGTTTGCACATGTATCTTTGCCAGGTTGCAAAGGTATACCTGTAAATTGTCGCTTTTACTATAATGGATATGAAGGAAAAACATATCTATCAGCTCTTACGCCAATGACCTTGTCTGCTGCAGGGAAAGTAAAGATAGCCCTTTCGCTTTCAGGCGACCAGTTAAAGAAGATAATAGAAGACCGTAAGCATTTCAGCAATGGGCAGAAAATAAGGATACATTTGGAACTGAGTTCTCGTCATTGGATAGAAAACCTTACAAAGGCTTCACAGCACCCTATCCTGTTCAATGACAAAATAGAGTTCCGCAGCTTAGTCATTTATAAAGATTCTGATTGCAAAGAAAAACTGCAGGGTGGTATTGCTGACAGCGGGAGTACGGTATATTTGCGTGTCTCTACCTCCAATATGGAAACTGGCAAGATACGTCTGGATGTATATAAGCACGAAACAGGCAACCAAGAAGAGAAAAGTCCCAAACCATCACCTGTATATAGTACCAGTTATCCTGTCAATAGTACGGGTGTCTATAAGTTCTCTTTGACGTTGGCAGCGCCTCCGTACAAGGAAGGTGTAGCCTACAAGGTTGTTGTCTCATGGCTTTTCAGTAGTAATCAATCTTCCAACGGAAATGTAAATAATAATACTGGCAGACAGACCTCAAAGGACCCCAAACAATACATACTTAAAGGGAAGGAAGTTCTTTTCTCTGTCAAACGACATATTCCCACGCCAAAGGCAGAACCCAGCAAGGCGAATGTTAATCGCACAGAGCCTGAAAAGGATGAATGCCCACGCTGTAGAGAAGAATGGATGGATATGCTTCCAAGACTACAGAAGATTTTCAAGGGAGTGTCACCTGAAAAATTATCAATTGTTGCAAGAATTTATACTCAGTATATGAAAGAGTTGAGGATGGATACATGTTGGATTAAGGCACATTTTTTTGCTCAAGCCTATAAAGAAACAGGAGGGATGCTTGACGTAAAGGAGGGAGAGTCCTTTAATTACTATTGGGAAATCATACCAACCAAATTATCAGCCTTCAGAACAGATAAAGGAAGAACTTATGCAAGACAATGGGGACGTGCGGAAAAGAAATCAACCAAAGCGAATGCTGTTTCAAAAGAAAACCAGATAAAGATAGCAAACTACGCATATTCTTATGAATTCAGCAAGGGAAAAGAACTGGGAAACAAATATCCAAATGACGGATGGCACTTCAGAGGTAGAGGATTAATACAATTAACTGGTAGAAGTTGCTATACTGCAATTGAGAAGATATTGCATGATATAGGTTATTCTTGCGATATTACAAGCAGTATAGAGAAATCAGATCAAGTTGGCAAAAATTTCGAACTTGCAGTGGTTGCTTCCATGGCTTTTTTCAAATGGAAAAACTTAGACATGTACAAACTTTGCAATGGGAACAAAAGTACAGCAGTTATTTCAAAAAAAGTTGGAATGAAAGAAACAAACAAAGATACAGGTAAATCGAACTACGAAGAGAAGCAGGAAGCCTTTACTAATAGGACTTCTGTTGCTTTTATGGTGGATGATTGTAAGTGGAATGTTAAGGAATCTCCAAAACAAACTCCAAAACAGGGAAAGTGGCACGACCCTGTAGATAATCCACAGATAACGTTATGGACTCAAAGTGGAAAATATAATCCTGCAAACGCTGCATTCGGAGTGCCAAGACCTAATAAAAAACATCATCAGGGAGTTGATTTGTTTTGTACAGAAGGATCAAATGTATATGCGTGTTTGGATGGTATTGTAGAATCAATAACGGATTCTCCTAAAGGACAAGGACAGACCATTGTGTTAAAAATAACAGATAAGGAACAAATAAACTATTTCAGACAAAGGAGAAGAGACTATAATCCAACCTATGACGGCGAAAAAAAACAGGGTGAAGGATTTGATGAAAATTCTAATCATATATATCTTGTCTACTATCATTTAAGTTACATTCTTGTAAAAAAAGGTAGTGTATATGCTGGGCAGGTTATTGGTTATTCGGGCATTTCTGGTATCAGAGATGGAACTTGTGGTCCTCATCTGCATTTTGAAATAAGGTCAGAAAGAAGATGTGGAGATTTGACTAAAAGATGTAATCCTGCATATTATGTATATTATAAGGTGAAGATGTCACCAGAAGAAAAAAAGAAACAGGAAGAAAGAATGAAGAAAGGACAATTAAAAGATTTTTATGGGAGAAAATAAAATGAAAAAGATTCTATGTATACTTATTATTTTGGTTTTAGTTCTGTCGCATGTAAGTTGTCAAGAGAATTTAAGACAGAGGCAATCTACAGACATAAAAGGAACTGTTCAAAATGTGAAGCAGAAAGACTTGATTTGTATGAATGAAAAGACAATCAGAAACTACTATAGAGAACTTGCGGAAGTAGGACTTGATGGCGTTACGGTAATGGCTATAGACA
>CAUSLO010000043.1:0-4990 GCA_963532875.1 uncultured Clostridia bacterium
AAAATTGGTATTGCACTTGGCGTGGTATAGTATAAAAAATTAGAAATTAATTATTATAATGTAGTCATCAACATCAAAATCACGAAAGCTAGGACACAGTGGAGTATTTTTAGGGCTAGTATTGATATTATCAGATAGTATTGAATTCCGATGGATTTGTAGAGCATCCTTGATAGTGGGTTTTGGGTGTGGATAGAAATAATTGAGTGGGTTAGATTATAGGTTATTGCGAAATTTGGTAGTTAGGAGAATATACTGACGACTATCATATTATGGCATCTAGAAATAGATGTTTTTTATTTTTAATGAATTGATGTGTTAATTTTGATGATTTTTTGATGCTGTTTTTCATAACGTAAAATCTACTAAACTATTGACAAAATCAAACGGGGGGGGGGTAAGATTTTATATTATTTAGGAGAAAACAAACGAGGAGATACATAAATGAAAAAGGATAAAAAACCTATGAGTTTCGATGAACTTTGTAAGAAGGTAAAAAGTGCAGTGGTGGCAGGCATTTTTATCTTTGTTTTAATTATTCTAGCGATTCTAGCATTGGCAGCTGGTCTAGTAGTATTATTTCTTTTGAACTCAGATAAATTAATCAATTTTTCGTACTTTCTACTAGCCATTCATGTACTATCGTTTGTTGCTATTTTTCCTACGGTTGCAGCGTACGCAATTATATATAAGATTGTATTAAAAGAATACCCAAATCAAAGAGAGTATTTCAGTGAAGACATATATCGCTTTTTGGAAACAGATAAAGATCATTTAATTCACGGCTTGGATTCATTGCGTCTAATACTTGCTCAACAAAAAGCAAAGCAAAAGGCAAATATTGAAATTGATATAGATAGGCAAAGACAAGACTTCGATACAATCATATAAAGAGGTCGCAATAAAGGTTTTAGATATAAGGAACTAGCGACAAAGAAAGTATGATATAAACTATGACGTAGTCGATTGTAAACTTTTGAGTCAAATTTAATAAATGGAGGTAATATATGAATAAAAGAAAAATCAGTAAAATAGTAGCAACATTGGTTGTACCTGTGATGGCGTTTGGCTTGCTAGTTGGATGTGGTCTTGATGCAAGGTTTAGAAGAAGAGCTGAGAAAGATGGATGGACATACGAAGAATTAGGTAGAGGAATTGCTAGAGGATTTGCGTCAGAGTTCATAAATTTTGATGAGGACAATAGTATTCCTGGCGAAGGGGAGAAGATTACAAGAAAAACCAAAAAGAATAAACAAGTAGCAGAAGCTTTAGACAAAATAAAGAAGACAGTACTTCTTACTAAGACGCAAGGTTCAGCAGAGTATGAAGTGTTTTACTTTGAGTTCGAAGATACTAGGTCAGCAAAGGTATACATAAGTGAATTACAAAAGAATCTTAGAAAACAAAAAGGGAAGAGGAAGAACTATGATTATAAAATAAAACGTAAAGGGAATTTTGTAATCTTCGGTAATGTTGAAAGAAATTAGAATACCTAAAAAATAAAAGTTCTTCAGAGTTGTAAATTACTTAATAAGAGTATGGATGTCCTCACCGATGTCCATATTTCATTTATAACCATTTCCTCGCATTCTAAGGTCTCTGCACTCACCGTTGAATTCCATCGAAAGAATCCTAATCGTTAAAAAAAGGGCACACAGGGGCGATATTTGGGGTAAATTCGATATGATCAGGTAGCATTTTCGGGTGTGTGGTGGAGATAGGGGGACTCGAACCCCCGACCCCTTGACTGCCAGTCAAGTACTCTAGCCAACTGAGCCATACCCCCAAAAGGGGATGGTTAATCCCCTAAGAGTTTTTAAATTTTGATTTAAACTATTTAATTGTTGGAATGTATTTTGATAGTTCTGTGAAGATTACACCTAAGCCGTAAGCACCAGCATCTGGGTATCCGATTGATTTTTCACCAACAGTTCCAGCACGTCCAGCCTTTGCAGCGAATGTCTTAGTATTATCAGCTCCTTTTACAGCCTCAGATGCCCCTATAACGAGAGCCTCGAACATTTTAGTACCTTTAGTCGCCTCAGCAGTTAATGCGTCAGCACAAGGTTTTAAAGCGTCTACCAATGTCTTGTCACCAACAACAGCACCTTTGCCAAATGAAGCCTTTCCAGTTTCATATACTCCAGTATTTGCTGCTTGCATAATATCTGCTAAATCTTTTAACGTAATTTCTGCCTTATCGCCTGCTTCTTTTCCAGCATATCTGAAAGCACTTCCCCAAATAGGACCTGAAGCACCGCCACAATATTCCATAATGATTTCAGCACAACTTCTTAAGAAAGCACCAATGTTGATTTTGTTACGTGTTTTCCATTCTTTTTTAAGTTGTTTAAATCCTTTTGCAATACTCATACCAAAGTCGCCATCACCCATCTTGTCAGCATCACAGAAAGGTATTTCATTTTCAATTATTACATCTGCCATTTTATCAATTATTTTAACAAATGCAGCAGTATTAATCTTTTCACCAACAATTGGCTTTCCCTTAATTTCATAAACTGCTGGTTCAGCAACTTTTTTCTTATCATCTGTTTTTTTTGCTTTGTTTGAAGTATTTAAACTACTTGCAGCGTCTTCCATGATATTTCCCCAAGATAGGGCAGGAGTAGCAACTGGCTTATCCAATAAATCTTTCAACTCATCATCAAGTTTTAGGATAGTGATTGAAGCACCAGCCATATCAATAGATGTCATGTAGTTTCCAACAAGTGTCTTGTGAGTTTTTAACTTTGCAGCATCCAATTCATTAGCAACAGAGTTGTTTAATAAATAAAGTTCCATTAAAGGGGTAGCCCCGAAACCGTTAATTATTACAGCAACTTCATCATTTTTCTTTGTTTTTAGTTCTGCTAACAAGTCAGCAACAATTCTTTTTGCTAGGGTATCTGCAGATTGCATAGGTTCTGTTTTTCTTCCTGGTTCGCCGTGAATACCAACACCATATTCCATATCTGTGTCTTTGATATCAAAGATTGGAGTTCCTTTTGCAGGTGGAGTACATGATGTTAATGCGAATCCAAATGTTTTTACGTTATCAATTACCTTATTAGCAATTCTTTTAACTTCTTCAAGACTTGCACCAGTTTCAGCCATAGCCCCAGCGATTTTGTGAACAAATACAGTTCCAGCAACCCCACGTCTACCAACCGTATACAATGAATCCTTAACAGCAATATCGTCAGTTACATACACAGCATCAACTTTAATGCCATCATCTTCCTTTGCAAGTGTTGCGGCGTTGTTGAAATTCATACAGTCACCAGAGTAGTTTTTAATTACTAATAACACACCTTTGTCCGTGGCACATTCCTTAATTGCGTTATACACTTGTATCTGTGAAGGAGAAGCAAAGATATCACCACATACGGCACAATCAAGCATTCCTTTCCCAACATACCCAGCATGTGCTGGTTCATGTCCAGATCCACCACCAGAAATCAAACTGACTTTATCTGCATTAATATTTTTTTTCTTTATAAGTTTATACTTTTCAACGAATTCAACTTCTGGATGTGCCTTTGCAATTCCTTTACACATCTCAATAACAAAAGTTTCAGGTGTATTAATAATTTTTTTCATATAAAATTTCCCTCCCAAAAAGCAAACTCTGCCCATATACTAGGCAGAGTTTTTAAATTTTAAATTAACAGTTGCAACCTTTTTTAAATTGTTTTCCTAATGCATCTGCTGTCAAGATTGCAGCAACAACATCTGCTGGAACAACAGGGAATGGCATTGAGTGAATGCTTTCCTCTTTGATACATGATTTTTCTGCAACTTCATATATTCTGTCGCCAATGTTCTTAACGCCTAAATCTTCAAGACAGATTGGTAACCCAACAAGTTGACAGAAACCAATAACTTCTTGAATTTCTTCATCTGGAGCATTTTCAAGAACAAGTTGACAGATAGTTCCAAATGCAACTTTTTCACCATGTGTCATTTTGTGTGTTTCTTCAAGAACTGTTAGACCATCATGAATTGCGTGAGCAGCAGCAAGACCGCCAGACTCAAATCCAAGTCCTGAGAGCAATATGTTTGTTTCAACGATATTTTCAAGAGCCTTAGTAACTACCTTTTGTTCACAAGATAGTTTTGCCTTATATCCGTCAGACAATAAAGTTTCATAACAAAGTTCTGCAAGTGCATATGCTGCCATTGTTGGTTTTGCAGGATCGCATTTACGTTCTCTTGCCCCACATGGAAGACCAGCATTTACATTAGCAAATGATCTTTTATTTGCTCTTGCTTCAAAGTATGTTGAAAGAGCATCACCCATTCCTGAAACTAAGAAACGAACAGGAGCCTTGGCAATAACCGCTGTATCAATTAATACAACGTCAGGGCTTGTGAAGTATGCATAATCATCAAAAGCACCGTCTTCGGTATATAAAACTGCAGAGTGTGATGTTGGAGCATCAGTTGCAGCGATTGTTGGAACAATGATTAATCTTAATTTTGCAGCATTAACACATTTTGATGTATCAATTGCCTTTCCACCACCAAGACCAATGATTGTTGCACATTTGTTCTCTTTAGCAATTTCTTTCAATCTTGCAACTTCTTCTCTTGAACATTCACCACGGAAATCTGCATATACAAAAGAAACTCCATGCTTTTCAGCAGTTGCATCTAATTGTGGTTTAACACGGTTGACGTCGTCCTTATTGGCAATAACCAAAGCAGATTTGCCGTATAACTTAACAAAGTATCCTAAATTGTTAATTTCACCTTCGCCCATAACAAATTTTGAAGGGCATATAAAAGCTTTTCTCATAATTTTCCCCCTAATTAATGATATCTAAAGTATAAACAAGATAGACCACCATTGCAATATCAAATTTTCTGAAAAATTGAGTATTGTTATCTCCAAAACTCAAAAAATCGCATTTTTAGTAAAGAATTCCCAATTTTAGACACTATATAAATAGGCTAAAATCAAGCAAAAATAGCGAAATTTAAACAAGAC
>CAUSLO010000044.1:0-4776 GCA_963532875.1 uncultured Clostridia bacterium
GTTTTACTGGGGTTTTCGTGGGTTGGTGTGCCCACAACTGTCAAAGATGAGAATAAATATTGTTGCATTGGGCAGAGAAGATGCTCAGGCAAAAGGTATTAACTATAATTTATATAGATACTTGATTATTATTGTTTCAACATTACTGACAGCAATTTCAGTTTGTTTTTGTGGTAGAATTTCTTGGGTCGGATTAGTAGTTCCACATATTTCAAGATTTATTGCAGGGCGAAATACACAGAAGAGTATACCCCTTTGTATTACTTCCGGCAGTACTTTTATGATTTTCTCTGATATTTTGGCTAGAACGTTCGTTGATTCAGAATTGCCAATTAGTGCCGTCACAGGGCTATTCGGGACAATAATTTTTTTAATTATATTTTTTTCAAAAAGGAAATATATAAATGAACATTGATATCAAGCATTTATTTTTCAAGTATCATAAAAAGAAAGAATACAATCTCACGGATATAAACATAGGTTTGAACAGTGGGAACATTTATTGTTTGCTAGGACTAAATGGGTCTGGGAAAACCACACTTATGAAATTATTAACTGGAATTGAAAAATATATGGAGGGAGATATTTTGTATGATAAAAAAAGTCTTTCTCAAATTTCAATAAAAGAAAGGAGTAAAGTATTTTCATATGTACCTCAATATAGCAGAATATCAGATGATGTTTTAGTAGAAGATTATTTAACTTTTGGAACTGCCAACACGCTTGCATTTTATCAATCACCAAAAAAAGAACAAAAAGAGAAAGTATTGGAAGTTGCAGAGAGGATTAAAATAACGCAACTGTTGAATAAAAAAATTGGAGAAGTGAGTGGCGGCGAAAGGCAGACAATTCTAATTGCATGTGCTTTAATACAAGGTGCTGAAGTGATTTATTTAGATGAACCAACATCAGCCTTGGATATTAAAAATCAACATTTAATTTTATCTATCTTAAAAGAGATATCTAGTAAAAGTAAGACAGTGGTTTTAACAACACACAACCCAAATCACGCCTTATTTTTAGACAGTAAAGTTATAGTTATGCATAAGGGAGAAGTAATTATGCATGGGGATAACAGAGAGATAGTAAATGTAGATTCATTAAAAGAAATTTATGGTGATGCCGTATCACTGTCCAAAGACCTAACATACGATGAAATCAGTTTTAAGAATTGAGCAATTATTTGTATTCAAAGAGACTACAACTGATTGCTTTTACACAGTACTATTTGTTCAATAATCTAAACTTTTTTCGTCAAGCAAAAAATCATATATACTCATGGTTATTATTCCAGATTCATCACGTTTGCGTTTGATGTCATCTGCAACAATAATTATTTTTTTGAAAAAGTCTTTAATGTTTAGTAAAGAGTTTCTTTCTTGTACTTTTTTTTCATCGCTGTGCATTGCGAATGCAGATTGAATATAGTACTTATTGTTTCCACTGTTTGCTATAAAATCAACTTCAGCATAGTTTCTAATAATTTTTCCTTGTTGATTGCGTTTTGATGTTTCAACAATACCTACGTCTACTGCAAAGCCACGTTTTAAAAGTTCGAGATATATTGCGTTTTCCATAATGTGGTTTTCTTCTTGTTGACGGAAGTTTAGAGTAGCATTTCTAATACCTAAATCGCTGAAATAGTACTTCGATGGACTAGCAAGATATTTTTTACCTTTAACGTCAAATCGTTTTGCTTTATTGATTAAAAAAGCATCTTCAAAATATCGAAGGAATGATGAAACAGTCTTATCGGAGATTGTTAAATTGGCGACGCTTTTAAATGTGTTTGAAAGTTTTAGTGGGTTAGTAAGAGAGCCAACATTTGATGCAATAATTTCTAAAACTGTATTAATTTGTTCTATACTTTGGACATGATTGCGTTCGATTACATCGTTTAAGTATACGTTTCGGAGTTGACCTTTAAGGTAATTGATTTTTGCTTCATCACTTTTTTGACCAAGGATTAGAGGAAGTCCACCATAGGTATAATATTCTTTCCAACCTTGTGCAATAGTGTCTTTATAAACAGACATAAACTCAGAAAAGGAGAGTGGCAAAATTCTTATTTCATCCCCACGTCCTCTAAACTCAGTAACAATATCGTTAGATAGAAATTTTGAATTGCTACCAGTTACATATATATCGACATTTGGAAGTTTGAGTAGACCATTCAAGATACCTACAAAATTTTCAGCAAGTTGTATCTCATCTAATAGGACATAATATAAGTCGTTATCGGTTATAGAATTTTTAATGTGATTGCTTAGTGCTCCACGTAAAAGCAAATATTCATTATCGTCATCATCTAAAGCAACCTTTATAATGTGATCATCTTTAACGCCCTTTTCTTTGAGATATTTATAAAATAGATTGTTCAAAATATAAGACTTACCGCAACGGCGAATACCAGTAATAATTTTAATTAGTCCGTTTTGCTCTCTATCTATAAGCCTTTGCAAATAAGTGTCTCTTTTAATTTCATTCATGCCAACCTCATTACGAAAAAATGCAACAAGTTGCAAATTCTCGTTTATCTATATAGTAGGACATTGAACTACAATAATCAACACTCTATTACGAATATCTGCAACATGTTACAGAAAGTAGCAATAGTAATCCGCAATCAACTAATAGATAAAATACGATTATAGTGTGCGGATAAGAAGTGGGTATACATGGGTTTGTAGAGCGTCCTTGATAGTGAATTTTGGGTGGGGGGATGAAAAAATTGAGCGGGTTAGATGTATGGTATTGTATCAGAAACGGGAATCAAAATAAGATATAATTATGTAAACTGTACTAACAATAAATTTCGGTATTGAAGTTTATATTTTTTAACATTATAATCAATCCATGAATGAAACCTCGAACGAAGAGTATAGGAATAGTGTGGATGGACATAAAAAACTTCTTGTCATAAGTCTATTCATTTCTTGTGTTTTGTCGATTTCGTTCATAATTGCACTAATTGTTACAACATATAATTCAAGGACTTATGTCAAGAGGATATACGACAAATCTTTGCAAAGTGTAGTTGAAGTTAAAGCATATGCAAAGGATGTCGGCGAAAGTTTTGGCTCAGCAGTTCTAATGAAAAAAGATGGGACATTAGTTACAAATTCCCATGTGATCACATATTCAAAACTAGGAGAGACAAAGGCATTTGATGAAATAAGTATTCGATTTGCGAATAGTGATAAATATATGTCAGTTGCATTAATAAAATATGATGTCTTAAAGGATTTAGCAGTATTAAAGATAAAAGATACAAGAGAGAAAAAGTTCAAGGCAATGAAGTATGGGGACATCAAAAAAGTAAAATCAGGAGATGAGGTTTTTGCAATAGGAAATTTATCTAACTATGGAATCGGAATCACAAAAGGGAACGTCAGTGTTCCAAAGATAAATATAATAGTTGATGGAAATAAAAAAGAAGCAATTCAATGCGACATAACAATAGTGTCTGGAAGTAGTGGCGGAGCATTGGTTAATAGGAATGGCAAACTTATAGGAATTACAACATTTAGAATTAAGGATAATCTAGGGAATGTTATTCATGGAATAGGTTATGTGATTCCGATAAATAGGGTATTAGAATATATAAAATAAATAGGAGTTATGGATGAGAAAATTATTTAAGAATAGATATTATCTATTGATGATTTGTGCAGTCGTATGTTTGTCTATTGCTTTGGTATATATACTTTCTGGGACGCTAACTGCAAAACAAAACGTAAGAGATATAAATTTGAAGTCAAAGCAAGTAGATGTCCAGTCAATACTTAATAAATTTACTGATGTAGAGATGGATAAGAATAATGAAAGAATCTTGTTTGAAGGAACACAAAAGTTAGATCCTAGTTTATTAAGAGAAATAGATAACTTAAGTGGTGAAGAAGTTAATAAATTAAAGAGTGTAGATGTTAGATATTCATTTAAATATGACATGGTTACAAACACTGTAACATTAAAGGCAACCATGTATTTGCCAGATGGGACAGTAAAAGTAGATACGATTACAGGGGTAGGATTTATTAACGATGCTAACGAAATAGATGCTGTGATGAATGTCGATGGTGAGGGCGTTCTACTGAGTGAGATGAGAAATGCAGGATTAATAGATAATGTAGGATGGTTCTCAAGAGTAATCAAAAAGATAGCAAAGGTTGTGGCAATAGCGGCGGTTGCTGTGGCAGCGGTTGCAGTAGTAGTGGCAACGGCAGGAGCAGCTGCACCAGCAGTAATAGCGACAGGAATAGGTGTTACGACAACCGTAGTCGCATCAGCAGCGGTGACGAGTGCGACGATAGCGGGGTATGCAAGCATCACTGCGGCAATTGCGGCGGGCGTGCTTCTTACAGCGGACATGATCAAGGAAGTGGATTGGGACGGAGTGACACATAAAACAGAAGAATTGACGAGTGATCTTAGATCAGAATTAACTCCGAACAAGTTTTATTTAGCATTCCCATTAAAAAATGGTAAATTATATATTTCTAAAATAGCACTCAGTGATTTTTCTGCAATGAGAGCAGCTCGTGCAAAGATGAGCATATATACTTTATTTGGAAATGCTTACGAAATGGCAAAAACAGTAAACTATGGTTATCCGCCAGAACATCATTCTGCGACAATTAATGGGTACTATGACCATTATCATGCTTATAGAGCAAATAAAAAAAGTCATATTTTTTATGGTTTACCAAGGTGTTCGTATTAATATGGTAATCATTTTTGGGAAAGAATATGACAGAATAATAAAACAGTGGTTTC
>CAUSLO010000045.1:0-4755 GCA_963532875.1 uncultured Clostridia bacterium
AAAATTTACAAAGTGGGAGGTGTTAATTATTTACATAACTGTCAAAGAAGGGATTACCTACTCTATGCAGAATACGAGACTTGAATAGTTCATATTCCATTCCATCATGAATTTTTTCTAGTGGGAAATCGTGTCCCTCTTTTAGTTTCAAATTATTTCCTAATTTATAATATTTTAGATGCGGATCATCGCTATTCGGATTTTGTGGCATTATATGGTCAAGTGTATATGAAGAACCATATGATTAAATTTTGGAATATGCCTCATCCCATGATATTTTATCTCCCCCACTATCACCGTATTTACATTCATAAACTGATAATATGGCTACTCCTAATTGTTTATTTTTTGTATAAACATCGGCAGATTCTAAAGAAAAAACTATATCCTCTTTTCTAATGCCTAACGACGATATCTTATTTTTTATGTGGTAAATTACCCCGTCCTTATTCACTTGATCTGCTGTATAAATATTTGAAAATATCTCAGAAAACATTGAAATAGCTTCCTTACTTTCTCTTCCACAAATAGTTGAAAATGTAACGCTAAACTTAATTGTTTCAATAATCACACTAATTAAGTCCTCTTTTGATAATTTGCCATCACAGTATTCGCAAAAACATCTAAAGAACAAAGCCCATGGGTGTTCATACTTAAGTTCAGAATACACAGAATAATAAAATTTAAATTTGTTACTGCTTACAATCTTCAAAGCTGTATCTAAACTATTTACAGCATTATAACATTCGATTCTACTAATCATATCTTCTATTAACATTTTATATGCTTCAGATAATGATTTTACTTTAAAATGATTACATAACTCATCATCCATCTTCTCAAAATGTTTATATGTGACATTGCCCCTAATGTATTTAATATTTGCCTTTATATAGACTTTAAAGAACTCATATAATCTGTCTTCTGTATCTATTATGAGTTTTCCCCACTTATTCAAATATGAAGAATAATCAGATTGACTCAATAGTGAAAAAATTCTGGTCTTTATTAAGTCTATATCTTCTAGTTTTTTCCCCTTACTATTAATTGATTCAAAAATTGAAAATGCATTCACTTCATGGTTCTCATTTATTACTGCAATAATGTGTACTTTACCGAGCATGAAATTAGCAAATTGTAGGAGTTCATCAAGTTCGTTTTCACTGCTATTAAATCTTGTGTTCAAAAATCCATAAATATAATTAAAGTTGTTTATGACATTCTGATCAAACGGAGATTTTACAGTATACGAATCAACATATTGTTTCAGTTTATGTGGTTGAGAAAAAGCTTCATCAAAAATATCTACTAGGATTTGTTTATCTATACTGCCAAGCTCTATAAGCCTTTGGTCTTGAACTACTTCTTCATTTGCATTAGTTTTCCACAAAGCAGACTGGATTTTTATTAACCTTCTATCGTTTTTATCAACTTTTAATTCAAATGATTTTGCATAGATAGCAAGCAGACATATCGCAAATGTCGTTATCCTTTGTTGCCCATCTATGATATCGTAAAGATTAACTGATTTCTTATGCAAGATAATATTTCCAAAATAGATGCTCGCCTTTTGCTTATCATCGTCGCTCATTTCTCTGTATTGTTCGTATGACTCCCAAATGTCCAAAAGCAAACTATCTACCTCTTTTTTTTGCCATAAATAGGGTCGTTGATAGATAGGAATTGAAAATCTAAAATTAAACAGTTGATTAATTGACATAAAAATTGGTGTTAGCAATTCATTCAACATAACATAAACTCCTTGGTGCGTGTTGCATTAAGTTACTTCACATAAAACTTTTATAATTATGTAAACTTTAAAAAATTATAATTCATCTCAGCTCTATAAATCTTACCCCCCACCCGTTTTGTTTTGTCAATAGAGTGATTACATTTTAAGTGAATAATACGACATCAAAAAGTTATCCATTAGAATTTTGCATGAGTAGAATAAGTCCAATAGGCGTTTATCTAACCCTCTCAATTATTTCGCACCCCACCAAAATTCACTATCAAGGATGCTCTACAGTTGTTTGAATGAACAATCAATTAATTAATTTCAATGGCTATTTGTCCTTGACATTGAGAGGACATTAGTTTTTTACTTGCCACAGACTCAACCCTTTTTAATTTTTCACAAATCATATATATTAGGTTTTGAGCTTCGGGCTCTTTATTTACTTATCTGTTTTTACTTTTCGCACAAATCCCAACATCACCTATTTATCCTCTTTCTTAGGAATTTTTTTTATTACTTCGATTATTAATCTTCCGAAGTCAATCGCATTTTTAGATGTAATAACAGATCCCCCGATTTCTTGTTCAAGTGTTTCCTTAGCTACCTTCGCTACATGTCCGCCTCGTTTGCAACTTTCTTATTTTTCTCAAGCCCTTGCGGATTTGAAATATTAGTAATATCCTTCGTTGCCGTTTCTGCAAGCATATTGAGAATAAGCTCTGTCGTTGACATATTGTCTCGTAGATTTTGCTTTTTTAGTCCTTTGAAGTCTTTATATTCTCTTGTGCTCATGCCCGCCCAAGCTTTTGAAATTTCATTGGTGAGTATGGCATATTCCAAGCCTTCTTTTGCGCCGTGGTCTTGCCATGAATCGGTAAGCTCTTTTCTTACTTGAATAGCTTGAAGCCTTTGATTAATCCACTCTCTTGAATAACCTTTACGTAAATATGTTTCCAAAGCACGCTCAATCATCAATTCAGGGTCTACGATTTCATCTAAGCGTTCCTTCCCTACTTCAGCCAGCCATATCTTAAACGGCTCGGCTTTTGGAGATGGCACAGATTGAATGATACGGAATATTCCTTGTATATCACAGGCATCGGTTTCTCTCATTTTCCCGTCAGTAGCCATTAATTTCAACCCGTGACAAAATGTCACAACTTCACTCCCTTCTTCCCTTAACCTTTGCTTTAACTTTCTCCAATATGCCCCTGGGTCTTTGCTCTCGGTTAGTGTTCCTATAACATCGACAACACTGAAATACCATTCTTCTTTTTCGTTGTCCCAAACAGAACGTATCTGATTTCCTTCAAATATTTTAATTTCATTATTCATTTTATACACTTTCCTCTATGACAGATTTTCATTTCCTGATAAATTTAAAAATATCATCACTATTCAATCACCCTGAAAATATATTCTCATTTTTTGTCATATTACATTTTTCTTCAATATGCTTTATTTTCTCATATATTGTACCTGTTACAAAACTAGCACTAAGAAAATTACACTATGGACAGCATAAAATCTATCCAAATTAACATATCAATTAATGGAAAATTAAATAGCACCTATTTCTAGATGCCATAATTTGAGAACATTCACCACATCCTCTTAACTACTCAATTAAGCAATTGCCAGAAACTAGCCCTATAAACTTATCCCTTGTGAGTAGACATGATTTAACACCCCCCGTCTTTAGGATTTATATTGGATCCCAAATTTTTCTCTTTGTTTCTCATTTATTTGCAAAATTGTAGATTTTTAATTTTTTCATGCACACCTCTTCAGTTTTTTCAAGACAGCATGAAAAATTTACCCGTTAGAATTTAGAATGAGTAGAATAAGTTCAATAGGCGTTTATCTAACCCACTCAATTGCATTTATCCCCCACCCCAAATCCCTTATCAAGAATGCTCTACAAACCCACGCACCCAAAATTTCTACCTGATCATAACGAATTTGCCCCAAATATCGCCCCTACGCACCCTAGATTTAACGATTAGGTTTCTTTCGAGGGGATTATCAACAAAGAATGGAGAGACCTTAGGATTGAGGGAACTGATTATGTGGAGAAAGAAGGAAATTCTCAATGTTTCATGGCTTTAACTTGTCTATTTTATTTTTACACAGGATTCCTTAAATAATCGGTAAAACACCACACAACTTTCCTTATCACTCAAAATCACCTGCACATATACTTTTACACGTCAGCTATTATTTGATTTTATTATTTTCAAACACTTCAATTACATACTTAAGAAAACCGCTATTTTGTTTTAAATTAGCATATATGTCTATTATTTTATCAGCCTCATAAGAAATGAATATTACATTATATATTCTAAAACTTCCGTTAAAAATCGGTTCTTTATTATCATCATCAGAAATAAGTACAACATACTTCTGCCCACTCTTAATTCGTTCCTCAGTATAATCTTCAATGCAATTATAATAATCAGAAAATGCCGAATATTCTCTTGCGTACTTTTCTAAATCTTTTAAGTCTATCTCAACCGCATTGAACTGCTCTTTCAAAATAATTATTAAGTTGCTTAATGTGTAATTCAATTCATTATTAAATTTTTTAGTTTTAAGTGTTTCAAATTTTGCTTGATTAAGCGATATAAGTTCTTCTGCACTCAATTCTCCCAATCCTGCCTTATAAAACTTATCAGCAATCAACATCATAAAATCGCCATTTCCACCATGTGCGTTGGAATAATAATTAATAACTTTATCCCCCTCAACACTCAAAACAATTAGATTGAATAATTTATCTTCTTCCTCACGATAGTTATTATCTGAAATCGCATCACTCACAAAAATTAAATACTTTTCACTTGAAGATATAGAATCCTCTGTATAATCTTCTATAGTTTGAAAGTAATGTGGGTAATCGCGACACTCTTTAATATATTTAGGAATATCTCCCATATCTATTTGCCTAGCATTAAACTCTTTTTCAAATAAAAAAATAATATTTTCTACAGTATATTCCATTCCATTAGGAAACC
>CAUSLO010000046.1:0-4600 GCA_963532875.1 uncultured Clostridia bacterium
TTTTGCTTGATTTTAGCCTATTTATATAGTGTCTGAAATTGGGAATTCTTTATTTAATTTATATGAAGATATAGAGAAAAGTACGAGAATAAAAAAAGCCCACCCTAAGATGGGCACTTTATATTTTGGTATTAAGGTCTAAACAATCTATCGTGATCTATAACCAAACCTGAGCTATCAACATCTAGAGACTGCATAAACTTATCTATTTTAATCTTTCCTAGAGAATTAAATACAACATTGTTAATTGTATATTCGCCATAGTTACACAAATCAGCAATTGTCATAGAAGACATTAATGTTTTGAATTTATCTGGCAAGTTGGTCAACGTTGAGGTCTTTAAATTAGGATGAGCAAAGATTGAATTAGGTGGAAGATCAAAAAGTTCTTCCAAAGTTAGCGAACTCATAATGTTATTCATATTGTTCAAGTTGGCTCTTTTCTTTGATAAAGAAGTTAGAAGGTGAAGAGATTTTTCAGCAACAGATCTTACCTCTGTGGTTAAGAAAGAAGGGGCAGCCTCCGCATAATCAACAACATAACCATACAAGACAGAGTATTTAGTTCCGTTATAAGCCTCACCATTTAGTTTTGACAACTGATTATCAAACAATTTGTATTCACCATTTACATCGGGTTTTAGTACTGGAGAACATCCAACCATTTTATATTTAACAGAATCAAGATGCGTATGATCAATTGCCGTGTCAGAGATTGAGGCAAAATACAACTTAGTTGTTCCAGCACTTGAATGTTTGAAATATAGTTGCTCAGGGTCGGCTAGGCTTGTGGCTGAAATGTAGTTTCCACTAGCGTCAAGTTTGTATAATTCTGAAAGAGAAGCAGGCCTACTGTTGTCTTTGTCGTATTTATAGTACCCGTCCTTGTATTCATAATAAACAAGATCATCATGTCCAATTAAGCCAACGTTGGTTTTATCATAAGCAACATACTTATCATCAATTGGGTTATAAAGAACAAGATTTTTCCCAGTATAAGCGGTTGCAGATCCAGCGACTCCGCTCAACGTATGAGAGGAAGCAAGACGAACAAACACATCGCTATTTTCTAGGGCAGTTAGATTTTTGTTTAATCTATATAAAGCCCAAGGACGATTAAAATGATATTGTCCGTTGTCAAGAACGTATAGATGTTCTCTCTTTAATCTTTCCAAAGCATTTGCTGGCGTTTCTCCAGATGACACAATGTGTTCAACATAATCCTTTGCCGTTACCCATTTAAAGGTTACAGTTTCCGTTCCGCCACGTTGTAGAGTATTAGCCTTTTCGTATAGGACGTCTGACGCGACATAGTTTCCGTTTGCGTCTTGTATGAACGTATAGCCATTGTTAGCATAGCGGTTATATTGTTCAACGAATTTTCTGTCTTTTGTTCCCTCAGTATCAACAATGTTATAAGGCGTTAAATCAAACAATTCATCTAAGAATACATTCTTTAAAATGTTATCAACCATGTGTGAAAGGTCATTAAACTTCACAAGGGCGAGTTTCTTTAATACTGCATGAGAGTCCCCAATTTTAACTTTTTCGTAGCAAGGATTCGACCACGTATCGACTAAGGTATATACCCCACCACCATATTTGTAGTATTTTCTATCTGGAGCAGGCGAAGTAGAAAGTTTAAACACATCGTTCTTTATATCTAAAACCTCACCAACAAGAAGGTCATTAAAGAGATTTGATATTGCGTTTAATTTGGTAGAAGAAACCCTCTTTAATACGCTATTCGTTAGAGACTTATATGTCCTTTTATATCTGTTAACAGAGCCATGAACAGCAGCATTATATGGAACATAATGTCCAGCGTTACCTTCTTCTTCAAAAACAAAGTCTCCATCTGTGTCAAGTTCGTATTTATCAAATTCAATATCCGTAAATTCACGTAGAGTTGCTGTTTCAAGGAAAGAGTTTAAAGATTGTGCACCGTTCTCGAAACTAACAAAGGAGAGCAGTTTAAGAAGCTTTTCACTTGTTCCAACAGATGCTTGTTTAAACAATCTTTTCCCATCGTATTTCACTTTAAAATTAGGCAATGTAACATCAACGAAAGAGTAGCGATTATTTTCAAAGATTGCATACTTAGCAGTTTCATCGAATGAACTTGCCGAAGAGACAACCCCTTCGTCACTAAACATATCGTTGTTGATGTCTATTACATCAGCCAAGATTAATTCTTTTATAGTCTCGTCTGGCTTTTTAAGTTTTGTATTAAATAAACGTTGTAGCAGTTTTGAAGAAGCCGTTTTCTTTTGGTATAAGAAATCAAATTGCCCAGAAACGTATGGCTCAAAAGTTTTAGTAACCGCATTGTATGTATAAAGTTCGCTAGTTGCCGTTATGTTCTTTGGATGAATTATTGAATACTCATTAGAAGTTGCGAGAGAGTATCTTTTTAAACTTGCGTGTTCCGCCTTGTTTGGATTGTATAGGGTGAAGTATCCGAAGTTATACTCAAGATATGAACCAGTAGGGTCAGGGAAGTATTTGGATACAGTCTTGCCATCTTCAACGACAGATTCTCTTCTGTAACGATTGCCATTTAACTTATCGAAAACAGAAGCATCACATTCAACATATTGTTTGTTAGAGACCATTACAAAATTTCCTTGTGGGTCTTCATAGTATGGAGCGACATCTACATCTACCAAATCTGATAGAACGAAAGAGTCAAGTATAGCATCCTTGTCATCTACGATTTCCTTTATTGTTTTGTCTAATAAATTCTTTTCTTTCAAAATCTTTAGTTTAGAATCATCAACCTTCGCAATCTTCAAAATATTTCCAAGAGTTAATTCAGAAGAGATATTTTTGGTTGCCTCTAAAAATTGGCTTATAGGCTTATCGTTCAAGTTTGCAAAGAAAGGTATATCTTTAAATCGTTCATCTTTCATAAAGTCAATGCCAGCAAATTTTGCGACATCTTTAACCTTTAGTTCGTTGCCAATATTCTTGAAACTCTCGATTGCCTCTTTGATGTTTTTATCTGATATATTTTTGATAAAATCAATATCCTTGAATTTCTCATCTTTTGTTAGGTCAACTCCTAACATATTTGTAACTTCTTTAAACTTTACATTCTTTTGAACGTGGTCTATGAGTTCTCCCTTATCAAGCATTGATTTTAACTCACTTGCTTTTTTGTATAACAAACCAGTTGTTTCGTTTTTAATAACATCGAAAGGTAAGGAATTCCTTACCGTATCAAGCAAACCAAAATTTTCAAGAGCCTTATTTACATAGAATGAGTCGAGTAGAGCATCAACAACCTTTGGGGTATCTTGCGTTAGACTTCTAACAGAGAACTCATAGAGTTTGCTTGGATCAAGAAAACTTAAAACCCCACTAAACTTTTCTGGGAGATTAATTCCATATTTTTTCTTTAAGTCCTTAAGAGGCACATCCCCTAATTTGTCCAAATCTTTTCTGAGCATCTTGTAAGCATCGAGAACAGTCTTCTTGCCTAACTCAGAATTAGGATCAATTAGTTTTTCTGTAGTAGGGGACATCCTAGTAATATCCCCGACACGTTTGGTTGTCCCAAGGACGCCAATAGTAATCCCCAACACTAAAATAATTGTTAAGATGGATGTTAAAAACCCAGCCATGAACATTAATCCGCTTTTTGCTTTCACGAAAACCTCCTAAAAGAAAAACTTAATGAGAGCCGCCATTGCAGCAGAATTGTTTGCAGGACTCAAGAGTCTTCGTACGAGCCCTATGATTCCAAAGGAAGACCTAGCGAAGACTTTTCCGATTGGATTATATGCATATATCTTGCCGACAATCGCCGAATCTTTTATTGATTGCATTGCTACGAATTGGCTGTTATGCAAGAAGACTCGAGCAATAGAGAGCAAGAACATCATGAAAATAATCACAAGTACGGCAGAAGTAATTAATCCCAAAACTCTGTCCGTTACCTGTTCTCCGACGCTTTCTGAGTCGTGCCAGTTCCTAGTCGCAATTCTTAGAATAACGAATAGGGCGGTGAAGGCAAGTAACCAGAAAATGTGAGATATGATACTTACAATATGTAATGTGATTTCATCTGCAATTAGTTTACGAAGAGTGTGTGTTGTCTCAGTGCTAGCGTTACGATCAATTATGCCTTTGAATGGCTGAACTTTAGCCCGAACTATATCGTTAGGCAAGTTGTCTATTTCATATATCGCACCCTTCTCATAATGAGGATACCCGACGTAAACCTTCCCCGAATCCTTATCTTTCATAAAAGTTAAATCTAAAACTTCGTTAGGCTTCTTATTTAAAGATTTCTCTACAGATCTTGAAATCCCATAAAACATGTGAGTATTTTTCAAAAGGGGCATAACCCAAGAAGCAACAAGTATAGTCAAAAGAATGATTGGCAAAAAGACTAAGTATTTAAGAGAACGAGAAAAACCAATAATAGCTCCGACAATAACAGCCAAGATTATTACCAAGAAAAACACTATATCTACAATTACTTTTCCCTGCATTAAAGGCGTTCCTTAAATTAATTAAAGTAAATATATTATATCAAATAAACCCGACTTTAGGATTTAACACCACAAAATTCCAATAAAAACACAAGAAATTT
>CAUSLO010000047.1:0-3835 GCA_963532875.1 uncultured Clostridia bacterium
GAGAATTGGCTGACATTTTGGGTATATAGTGTCTGAAATTGGGAATTCTTTAATTGAAACAACTTGCATTTTTGCCCTCACTACTTTTTCTAAGTATTCCTTAATGTATGAGTTGCTGTATATGTTGCTGTTTTCCTTCTTCTCGTGGAAGATTGAAATATCTATTGTGTTTTTTGTCCACATCCGTCCATCTTCGCAGGCAGTGGCTCTTGCATTTTTATTGTTATAAATTAAAGAATTCCTATTTTTTTAATATACCACTCCAAAGACCCATCTAATATTTTCGACATATTAATCGTGCAAACACTGATATAGCATATTAAACGGATTAGAATGTTTGTCATACAAAACATTATTTATAATAGGCAAGTCATCAAGATGTTTACTTTATTGTTAGCAACAATTTTCACAATGTTACGTATTGTTTTGAGTAGTAAGAGAAACTAGATTTAATTCGAGATTGGGCATTGGTTTTATGAATGTCAAAAATAAGTACTTTTAACTGCTGCGGTTTAGGTTATCTAAGTTCTACTTTGTTATTACAGGTCGCAATCCAAGTGTAGCATGAGACGCTGCTAATTCAATGGCACCAGAAGGCAGAATGTGATATGCCCAATAAGAGTTGCCAGAATAGCGAGTGCCTAACCATGTCATTTGAAGATAATCTGTTTCTATAGCATTGTTTAAGTTGATGTTTCTTAATGTTTTGTAACTTGCGTGTACGTCTTTTGTGTAGTCAGTTATTTTCTTCCACTTAAGTTTGTCTCTTTTAGATTGTGTGTTGCTGTATGCTTTTGCTGTACCTTCGTCCATTATGTCTGTATTTTTATTCTTCAACCAAGGTAGCCCAATAGAGGATACTTGCATCTTTATTTTAACTACTTTTTCTAAGTATTCCTTTAAATTAAAGAATTTCCAATTTCAGACACTATATACCCAAAATGTCAGCCAATTCTCTAATATATTTTAATGCCCGATATTATGAAACCAATGTAGTAGACAGGTATAAATAAGCAAATATACTTGCAAGCACAAAAAGTAGATAGCTAAAATATGTTCAGTCCCAAAAGGGGGAAATAACAAATAACTAAAAACCATAAAAGTAGACAGGAGATATAAATGAGAAAAAGAACAGAAATAAGCGACGAATTAAGAGAGGAATTATTAGGCAATGACAGCATTGCAACAGTTAGTAAATACAACATATATTTGACTCCAGAATTTAAAGAAATGGCATATAAAAAGTTGAACGAAGGGACAATGATTTTAAAGATATTTTATGATGCAAAATTGCCTATTGTTGAGCCACTTATATCAAGGTCAAGACACATGCGAAATGCAATATTGAGACAAGGGAAAACAGGTAATTTTGAACGTAAAAATAAGCCAGAAACAGCAGGCATAACAAATAATGAAAGGCGATATGGTGTTAATCCATAGAAATATGAATTTGTATGTGAACAACTTGAATTTTTAAAAAAAATTGCAAAATTGGAAGGGAAATCAATTTAGATATGGCAAGAGATAAATATCAACTAATCAGTGAGACATGAAAAAACCCAACAAACTATATGAGTATTTCAACACTATGTAAACTTGCAGGAGTATCTCGTTCTGGCTACTACAAATGGTTAAACACTGCTGACGTAAGGGAAAAACGTGAAGAACAAGATCATTTAGATTTTCAGCAAATCCAAGAAGCATACTCACACAGAGGCTATGATAAAGGCATAAGGGGTATTCACATGCGTCTTTTGTGTATGGGGATTCGCATGAATATGAAGGAAATAAGGTGTCTATGCCGCAAATATGACCTCATATGCAATATTCGTAAGGCAAATCCATATCGCAGAATAGCAAAGGCTCTACAGATAAATTCTAGGGCTGATAATATTCTTGATAGACATTTTGATGGGAACGAACCAAGAACAACTTTATGCACAGACATCACTTATATCCCATATTTTGACAAAAACAATGAAAAGAAATTCTTGTATTTTACTCCAGTTCTTGATGTCGCAACTAAAGAAATTTTAGTTTACAAAACAAGTGATTCTCTTGAGGTTTCTTTTGTTTTAGAACTCATAAAAGATCTAGTTAAAAACCATGGGAGCGAACTTGTCGATGGCTGTATTTTACGCACTGACCAAGGCGTTCATTACACATCAAATCAGTACATACAATTGCTTGAAACAACAAATATTCAGAGGTCGATGTCTCGTCGTGGAAACTGCTGGTACAACGCTCCGCAAGAGTCTTTCTTTGGGCACATGAAGGATGAGATTGCTGAGAAAATTAAAGATTGTACAGACCCTAATGAAATTAGGAAAATCATTGATGATTAGGTTGATTATTACAACAACGACCGTTGCGTTTGAAAACTAAATAAATTACCACCAAGGCTCTATTATCAGAGTCTGGTCGGCGGTCTTCCCCTAGGGGAAGATGGTTGTTTGAATGAGCAATCAATTAATTAGAATGAGTGCTTAATTGTCCTTCACATTGGGAGCGTATTAAGATCTACTTGCTGAAGTAGCACTGATTGAAGAAACAGAAGGAATAATGAAATGGTATAAAAGTAATATGTTGTCAAAAGAAGGAGACTTAAAATACATTAAATCAAGCAAAGGGAATAAAGAGCATTCGTTGGAATCTCTGGCAAAAAAACTGAAAGAGTTACAAGAATTTTAAAGGTAAAAAGTTCTCAAATTACACCCCGGATGGAAACGGCGTGGGACTGCTGCGGTTTAGGTTATCTAAGTTCTACTTTGTTATAACAGGTCGCAATCCCATAATAATTGTAGTCCAATGCCAGACGAGTTTCCCATAAGGGTCGATGCAAATTGTCCAAAAAGTTTCCCCATACGAGTACTTCGTGTTCAACCTTGTGTATTCTGGATAAGTTGCTGCTATGTAATTGCTAATGTTGTTAATGTTTCTTAATGCTTTATAACTTGCACTTACATCTTTCGTGTAGTCAGTTATTTTCTTCCACTTTAGGTTGTCTCTTTTAGCCTGTGTATCGCTGTATTGACTTGCTGTGCCAGCATCCATTATGTCAATATTTTTATTCTTTAACCAAGGTAGTCCAATTGAGCGTACTTGCATTTTTACCTTAACTACTTTTTCCAAGTATTGTTTAATGTATGAGTTGTTGTATATGTTGGCATTTTCTATATATTCGTGGAAGATTGAAGTGTCTATTGTGTTCTTTGTCCACATCTGTCCATCTTCGCATGCTGGGAATAACTCGAAAAGTTGTAAAGGGGTATCTACGTGCATCTTGTTAAGTTTGCAGATGATTAAAGACACAGAATTAACTTGCAAAGCTATGACAGTGCAGATTTGGCATTCATTAAAATTAAATCAGAGTTGGCAATTGTTCGTACAGTTAATGGAATCTTGGAACATATTAAACAATATTGTCAGAGTTGATATGCTGATAATGGAATACAAATAAGACTGTATTATGAAGTGTAATGATTAATGTATGATATTAAAAATCTTGATTTTCTGGTAGATTGAAAATATTGAATGCATGCGATTAAAATTTTAATTCCTGCTGCGGTTTAGGTTATCTAAGTTCTACTTTGTTATAACAGGTCGCAATCCTAGGGCTGAATGAGCGGATGCCAACGCAACGGTGCCAGAAGGGAGAATATGCCATGTAATACTGGTGGAACCCGAGTAAAGCGTGCCTAACCATGCCATTTGAATATAACTTGAGTAAAGATCAAAACTTACATTGATGTTTCTTAATGATTTGTAACTTGCATGTACTAAAGAGTTCCCAACTCAAACAACTATACAATTCATAAAAAACGCCCCAAATAAT
>CAUSLO010000048.1:0-3802 GCA_963532875.1 uncultured Clostridia bacterium
CACCGATTGTACATATGATATTGACCTTTCTGGCGTCGTTGGTGCCCCTAATACTTATAATGTCCTTGGATTGCGACCTGTTATAACAAAGTAGAACTTAGATAACCTAAACCGCAGCAACTAAAATTTTAACTCAAAGCATTCGGTATTGCTAATGCCAGCATTAGATTAACTTTTATTGACCTCTCGGATTAATCACTAATTGTTTCTTCAATTAACACGAACCGTCAAGTGAAGTCTACTAATAATGTTTGTTACTAATCTGTTAATTTTTAATTCCTCCATATTTATCTAATCTGATGCATAACTTTTATCGCAATATTCTGCGTTTTATTATTCCCTGCATGCGAAGATGGACAGATGTGGACAAAAAACACAATAGACATTTCAATCTTCCACGAAAACAAGGACAACAGCAACATATACAACAACTCATACATTAAGGAATACTTAGAAAAAGTAGTAAAGGTAAAAATGCAAGTATCATCAATTGGGCTACCTTGGTTAAAGAATAAAAGTACAGACATAATGGACGAAGGTACAGCAAAAGCATACAGCAACACACAATCTCAAAGAGACAAACTTAAGTGGAAGAAAATAACCGACTACTCAAAAGACGTAAATGCAAGTTACAAAACATTAAGAAATATCAAAATTAACATCGCTGAAAACGAGAGTTATACTCAATACACATGGTCGAACACGCGTTACTCGAGTTACAGCCATACTACATGGTCTATTAACCCTTCGGGCGTCGTTGCTTGGAGTACTACTCGTGGTACGTTTGGATTGCGACCTGTTATAACAAAGTAGAACTTAGATAACCTAAACCGCAGCAGTCCCCCGCCCTTCCCATGCATAACTATTTATGCAATTTTTACCTTTGGAATTCTTTTAACTCTTTTAATTTTTTTGTCAATGAACCTAACGAATGTTCTTTCTTATCTTTATGTAATGAAGTTTCTTTTAATTCTTCTTTAGGCACTTTATTTGCCTTATACCACTTTATTGTTCTCTCAGTTTCTTCAATTAATGCCACTTCAGCAAGCAGATTAGCAAGTTCATTATATTTTACTTTTGCATGCCCTTTAACATTAACAAACCTTATACTTATCAACCTTGACATTTCTTTAATGAAAGTAACATACCCTCTAGTAAATGGGCATTTTGCCTTCCACTTATTTTCAGCCCACATTGCAATACCATTATAGTCATGACATATCGTTATTGATTTTCGTTTTTCTCTAACTGCCAGGGAAATAGCACACCTTACTGCTTCAACCTCTGCAAATATGTTCCTTAATATTGACTGTTCATGATTTGTAATTCCATATCTTATTTCTTTTAGTCCATCAATACTAAAATATGCTATTCCCATCCCTACTACTCTATATTGAATAAAATTTGAATTTGAATATGCACCATCGGTAAAGGCAACTACATCTTGATCTGTAATTGTCAATTCAATGATTGATACTTTACTATCGCTA
This sequence comes from uncultured Clostridia bacterium, assembly GCA_963532875.1. GTDB lineage: Bacteria > Bacillota > Clostridia > Christensenellales > CAG-917 > CAUTUX01. The sequence continues at coordinate 1,491 of CAUSLO010000048.1, forward strand.
TTTTTTAAGGCTATATGCCTAATATTTGATTTAACTTTTCGATTTGCTTCACGTACCGAACCGCAAGACTCAACTCGTGTTCCTTTTATGCCATTTGAAACACGATATGCTCTCCCCCACTTATCGTAACTTTTTGATGTTGTACTATTTGTTACAATGTACAGTCTTCTTTTCATACTTGATTCCTGGGACTTGCATTATTCTTTTTATCTTTTGATATTTAAACTTTTTTTCTTCAACTTTTGCAATAATTGGGATATACATAGAAAAATCCCATTCTAAGTCATTGCTTTTTATGAGTTCTCTAATCTCATCACTTATTAAGTTTGTTCTGCAATTTCTTTCTTTTTTTAAATATGCTAGGTAACTTTGTAGCGTTTCTGAAAACTTTTCAAGAGTTATTAGTCCTAGTTTGTATTCAGAAAGTTTTTTATTTAATTTTGCTTTTATTCTGCCTCTGCTCGCCGCCTTAAGTTGTTGCTGAAGAAGTCCTCTGTTATTAAATTTGAATCGAAATCCTATAAATGTAATGCCAGTAGATACTTTAAATATCTTTGTCTTATCTTTATTTACTTCTAACTTTAATCTACCTAACTCTTCTTTTATGTCTTGAAGCAAATTTACAAGAGTTTCTTTGTTGTCAGACATAATGACTATATCGTCCATGTAACGCACGTAATGTTTAATGCGATACTTTTCCTTAGCAATGCGATCAACGCTGTCTAAATACAAAAGAGCAAATATTTGAGACGTTTGATTGCCCATTGCCAATCCTTTAAAATCGTTTGACGAATATTTCGATGTTTCTTCGATTGGGATGTGATAGGAATCAATAAACTTATCCAGCAATTTACATAATTTTTCACTTTTAACTTTCTTACGCAAAATCTCCTTTAGTACATTATGATTTATACTGTTGAAATATTTCCTAATGTCTATTTGTAAGCAATATCCTAATTTATTATTTTGCTTCCTTGCTTGCATAAAACTTCTAAGCCTTGCTTGTGCAAAATCAGTCCCTTTATTTGGTCTACAAGCACAGTTATCATAAATGCACACCCTATCTATTAATGGCGTAAGATATTCATCACAAATCATGTGTTGTACCACTCTATCAACAAATGGCGTGGCTTGAATTAACCTTTCTTTTGGATCATATATTTTAAATTCTTTATATTCCCCTACTTCATATTTTCCTCTAGTAATGCTTTTAATGATATCCAGAATATTTCTTTGTAAATCGCCTTCAAAATCCAAAACTTCTTTATTTCTTGTCTTACCTTTGCGAGCAACAAAAAATGCCTTTAAGAGATTTGCATGATTAACAACGCTATTAAACAACTTATTATCTTTCTCTTGAAATATCATTAATTACCTCTTAAACAAACTTGCCAACCTTATGTACTGTTAAAACAGTAGTCGTAACAGTACTACGGTCGGCTCTTGAGGGATTAAAACCCAAGGTAAGGAATCCTATAACTTCATTTCATTTGTGAAATTGTATCAGGTCGCAATCCAAACGCATTATTAGTATTATTCCAATCAACGACGCCAGAAGGGTTAATATTATATGTATTATTGGTGTAACCCGAGTAACGCGTGCCTAACCATAGAACAACACCCAATGGGACGGTATGCAGATATTAATTCCCACCTAAAGCCCAATTACTCTTGCGAGTAAAGTTCTTCAAATTTTTCACGATCTCTTTTTAAGACTCCCTCATACAAAGTAAGTCCGTTACAGAAGAGATTAAACTGTGTCTCCCATTCCTCCTCTGGAAACAAATTTGTCTGTTTTGCATCGGTCATGTCATGGAAGAGTAACTTATACGTTGCGTATACCTCTTTATGTAATTGTATTCTTTCCTTTGCTTCATTGTAGTTAAATATATTTAACATGTCTAACATCAATAACTTTTTTATTACTTCTGACAGTCCTCGTATTAGTTCAATACCCAACTGGCTTCTAATCCTTTTAGGACTTTGCGGATACGCACCTATTATCATACTTCTTAGTTTTACGGTATTTTTATAGAAATTATAGCCTTGTATCTGATTTATGGCGAATACGTCCTGTTTTCCCTCACTATTTGACATTATTTCCCTCTGCAAAATGCACCTAAAACTCAGAAAATCGCCGGTAGGGCTCTGCCCCACGCCCCGGTCCCCCGCCATATGGGAAAGGCGGGGGACTGCTGCGGTTTAGGTTATCTAAGTTCTACTTTGTTATAACAGGTCGCAATCCAAACGCATTATTAGTATTAGGGGCACCAACGACGCCAGAAAGGTCAATATCATATGTACAATCGGTG
>CAUSLO010000049.1:0-3498 GCA_963532875.1 uncultured Clostridia bacterium
CCAAAGAGTTGGTGAATATTTTGGGTGTATAGTTGCTCAAATTGGGAAGTTTTTAATGTACTTCTTTTGTGTAGTCAGTTATTTTCTTGTACTTTAGTGCATATTGTTTAATCTGTGTATTGCTGTATTGACTTGCTGTGCCAGCGTCCATTATGTCTGTACTTTTATTCTTCAACCAAGGTAGCCCAATAGCAGAAACTTGCATTTTTGCCTTTACTACTTTTTCTAAGTATTCCTTAATGTATGAGTTGTTGTATATGTTGTTGTTGTCCTTGTTTTCGTGGAAGATTGAAATGTCTATTGTGCTTTTTGTCCACATTTGTTCATCGTCCAAAGTTTGTAAGAATTAACTCAGATTGATAATATAAGATAATATTTGCAACTGACTAATAGTTTTTTAAAAAAGAGCTAAAATAAAAAAGTTATACATCTTGAATTGAAAATATAGAAAGCATGATAAAAAGTTAATAGAAGATAGAATGTTAGGCATAAAATCAGAAATTGTGTAGACAACCTCATTTATTTTGAAATGATAGTGTTTTAAAAATGTGCAATTAAACGGATTAGAATATATATTGACTTATCATTTATTTATCCAAACTTAAATAATTGTCTGTTTTTTGATGCTAGTTATTAACAAGGATATGTATGGATGTTAATTTTTATTTTTGATCAGATATAATTCAAATATCTTCTGATTTTTTGGATGTTAATAATTGACAAGTTTAACAATGCAACGACTGCTGCGGTTTAGGTTATCTAAGTTCTACTTTGTTATAACAGGTCGCAATCCATAGGTATGATAAGTCCAATGTCGTTCAATGGTGCCAGGCGAATCAATACTAAATACATAGAAAGTAGAACCCGAGTTGCGTACTCTCAACCATGAATATTGAGGGTAACTCACTTGTTCATATACAGTTATGTTGTTAATGTTTCTTAATGCCTTGTAACTTGCATGTACGTCTTTTGTGTAGTCAGTTATTTTCTTCCACTTTAATTTGTCCCTTTTAGTTTGTGTATCGCTGTATTGACTTGCTGTACCTTCGTCCATTATGTCGACATTTTTATTCTTTAACCAAGGTAGGCTAATAGAGATAACTTGCATTTTTATTTTAACTACTTTTTCTAAGTATTCCTTAATGTATGAGTTATTGTATATGTTGCTGTTGTCCTTGTATTCGTGGAAGATTGAAATATCTATTGTGTTTTTTGTCCACATCTGCCCATCTTCGCATGCTGGGAATTGCAAAACAGTGTATCGGATTCTTTACGGAAAAAAGTTTAAGCAATGTAAAATCAAATTGTAAAGGCGAAATAACAAAACAATTGTTCATAAATAAAAATAAAGAGGCAGACCTTTACAGTTGCCTAAATGAAGAATAAGGTGTAACCACATACAATTTTTGGGACATGAAGATAACTAGATCATTTGAACAATCAAATGATAGATGCTTTTCACATAATAATGGAATAAGATTGAAAAAAACAATGGAGCAAAGATAGGTGTTAAAAACTCAACAAGGCAAAGTAAATTATATTGTAAATCTTAGTTGGCAATCTAACATAGGACGAAGAATAGTTAAAAAATCAAATTGTATTTTTACAAGATGAATTGATTTCGCTGTGAGAGGAGATCAAATTATTGAAAGACTTCAATCACTTTTTCTTGCTGCGGTTTAGGTTATCTAAGTTCTACTTTGTTATAACAGGTCGCAATCCAAGGGCGTCATAAGTAGTAGTATATGAATAAATATCGCCACCTTCGCTGATACCATATGTATCAGTAGAGAGGTTTGGGGACTGAGTTCCCAGCCTTGAGATTAGTGGATAGTGTATGTCCGCATAAATATTTATTTTAATATTTCTTAATGCCTTGTAACTTGCACGTACGTCTTTCGTGTAGTCAGTTATTTTCTTCCACTTTAGTGCTGTTTTTTTAACCTCTGTATTGCTGTATTGACTTGCTGTACCTTCGTCCATTATGTCGACATTTTTATTCTTTAAACAAGGTAGCCCAATTGATGATACTTGCATTTTTACCTTTACTACTTTTTCTAAGTATTCTTTGATGTATGAGTTGCTGTATATGTTGCTGTTCTCTTTCTTCTCGTGGAAGATTGAAATCTCGATTGTGTTTTTTGTCCACACCTGTCCATCTTCGCAGGCTGGGAATATTCGCAAACTTACAAAGAGGTATCTACGTGCATCTTTTGTGGTTAGAGATGTCCATGAGTGTTGATAAAATCAGATGATCACACAGGTATATTGTTTGAAATAAAACAACGTTAAAGGTAACATCTACCATTTAAAAATTTTATAACGACACAAAAACTTATTTTGCATCTAACATGAGATTATAGAACGATGGTGTCTTCTACAGTTTTAAGTAAAATGAGCGCAAACTAGTGATTAAAGAAAAGCGATTGTTAAAAAAATGATTATGCACAACGCAGGTTGATGTAATATCAACTGTGCTTAAAGATTTGAGTAGTTACGGTTTAGGTTATCTAAGTTCTACTTTGTTATAACAGGTCGCAATCCAAATATAATGTTTGTAGGGTGGTTATAAATCTCTCCAGACATTTTAATCTGTGCCGCACGATGGGAATATCCTAACTGTTGTGTGCCTAACCAAGTTTCTCGGGAATAATCTTGTTCATAGATACTTGTTTTATTGATGTTTCTCAATATTTTGTAACTTGGTTGTACGTCTTTTGTGTAGTCAGTTAGTTTCTTCCACTTAAGTTTGTCTCTTTTAGCCTGTGTATTGCTGTATTGGCTTGCTGTGTCTTCGTCCATTATATCGACATTTTTATTCTTTAACCAAGGTAGCCCAATTGAGCGTACTTGCATTTTTACCTTAACTACTTTTTCTAAGTATTGTTTAATGTATGAGTTGTTGTATATATTGCTATTTCCCTTCCATTCGTGGAAGATTGAAATGTCTATTGTGTTCTTTGTCCACATTATTCAGTTTAGACTGCATTAAGAATTGATTAATGTAAGAAATTGAAATCTTGATTTTGTTGAGGAATAAAAATTTTTAATGTTCGCAATTAAATTTTTACTGCTGCGGTTTAGGTTATCTAAGTTCTACTTTGTTATAACAGGTCGCAATTCAAACGCATAATAAGTATAATGACAATCAACGCCGCCAAAAGAGTTAATATAAAAGGTATAATTGATGTGAACTGAGGAATGCGTGCCTAACCATGTGTATTGAGGGTATTGTTCATTAATTAAAATATTTATATCGATATTTCTTAATGTTTTGTAACTTGCATTTACGTCTTTTGAGTAGTCGGTTATTTTCTTCCACTTAAGTTTGTCTCTTTTTTCCTGCGTATCGCTGTATGACTGTACTGTACCAGTGTCCATTATGTCGACATTTTTATTCTTTAACCAAGGTAGGCTAATAGAGGATATTTGCATCTTTATTTTAACTACTTTTTCTAAGTATTCCTTTATGTATGAGTTATTGTATATGTTGCTGTT
>CAUSLO010000050.1:0-3416 GCA_963532875.1 uncultured Clostridia bacterium
CTCATTACTTTTATGTTCCTAGGAAAATCTAAAGTTGTTCCTTCATCATTATTTTTCAAGTTTAGGACAAGGTTGTAGTGCACACTTTCTAGTTCTACGTCATCAACAAAGTATTCACACGCTCTTCTCAAGTCTGCCTTCACAATTGCGTCATCTCTATCTATTAATACATGTACCCTATTGTTTTTAACATCAATATCTCCTAAGCAACTCTTAATTAAATCATCCATCTCTTGTGCAAAGTGTCCAAGTTTAACTAGTGAATTTACAATACTTGGTTCTGCTTCGCTAAGTTGCTTAATATATTTTCTAACCTTGTTTCTTGTGTATTTTCCATCCTCATTGGTTTCGTCGTCTACGTATGGGATATTGTTCTCTACTATGTATTGATTAATTTCTTCACGATTATATTTGAGTAACGGTCTAAGATATTTCCCATTTACTTCTCGCATCCCAGATAACCCTTTTGTGTTCGCACCTCTTAAAAGGTGCATTAATATTGTTTCTGCCTGATCGTCCTTGTGATGTCCTAAAACGATATAATCGCAAGTCCCATCGCTAAGGTATTTTTCAAATATTTCGTATCTTAAATTATGTGCAGCAGCCTCTACTGATAACTTGTTTGTCTTCGCATATTCCAACGAATCTACTCCATGACACTTGAATGGAATTGAATGTTCCTTGGCATATTTTTCAACGAAGAGGCTATCCCTCTTGCTATTTTTGCTACGTATACCGTGCTCAACATTAATAACAAAGATATTATATTGTGCCTTATAAAATAAATTGAGCAGAGCCATTGAGTCTCTGCCCCCACTTATTGCTAAGCCGTATTTTTTATTTTTATCTAAGTTTAGTTGCAAAAATTACATCCTATTTCTTTCTAAACTGTCTAACAAGTTTCCTACGAATTTTCTTTGGCATGTCTGCTTTGCCTTCACCATCTTTTTTGTCTTGATTTGTCATCTCTTGCTTTGCAACATTGAATTTGTTTTTAGCAACTGTTCCGAAAACCAAGTCTTTAACTGTTAATGTTTTCTCTTCATTGTAACTGTTATTGAATACTGAGTCGTATGGTGTTTTTGCAGTATCGTCATCAAATTCCATTGTTACCTTGTTGTCCGTAACTTTACCATCTTTATCCTTTGCAATTCCCTTTACATTTTTATCCCAAATTGTTTTTGTGTTGTATAGGAAGAATACTCCAGCATATGCTGATGATGCATTTACTTTACTTCCTGATTTCGTGAAACTGTCTGCTATAACATATGACTCTGATTGTGTTCCATTTCTACTGTATGAACCTGTTCCGTTATTAATTAACTTTCTTGCGTGCTGTGTAAATTCCTCCAAGAACTTTCCTTTGCCCTCTGCTCCTACAAAGTATCCTTTGCCGTTATTGTTAGATGAAGAGGTGCTTCCTTCGTCATCTCCAACCATGTATAGCCATGCTGTAGCAACTTGTTGCTTCCAGTATAATTTTTGGTTTGGTGATAGTTCTGAATCTGAAACTGAGTCTACTTGTTTTAAACTGTTATATATTTGTTCTAGTATTCCATTTGTTCCATACAACTTTACCTTCCTTCTTAGGTATGGGACGTTTGGTGCTTCCTGTGCTCCGAATACTATCTCATAGTTCCCCTCAGCATTCTTTTTGAACTGTACCAAATTTTTATAACCTTCATCCCATTTTTCATAATCTTCATCACTATATTTTGCATTGTAATCTCTAACGTCTTTGAAACTTGGATCTGTAGTTGGGTCAACAATCTTTGAAGTATCAACTATTTTTCCATCTTTATCCTTGACCTTCTCACTTGTGTTGTACTTTGGATTGCTAACGTTTACTTCCATTTCTTTCAAGTATTTATTTCTTAGATTTAAAAGTTCTTCTTGTTTCATTCCATTATTTTTCTTTTCAACAAGATTTTTTGTTTCTTTCTTGCCCAACTTAAATAGAATATTTAAAACATATCCACTATATTTGTTTGGATCTGAATTTGTATATCCACCATAGTATAGGTTTGTCTTCTCATCTTTTTTGTCATATGAAACAAACTTTTCATGTCTCTTCTTATTTTTATCTTCATCGTATGCTGGTGCTGATTCATCTCCCCACAAAGAGTTAAGTTCATTTTTTTGAATATTATATATGCGATTGTATTCGTCGTCTACTTCAGCATTTGTTAGTCCGTTCTTGATGTCTTTATACATCATTCTCTCTCTTTTCTCTATTAAGAGATTGTCATATTGTTCATCTAAGTACTTATCGTATTGTGCATACTCTTGACCAGTTTTACCTTTGTAGTTTAATGCCTTTCTTAATTTTGTTTCTGCTTGTTCAAAGAACTTCTTTTTCTTATCTGCTGTTAATGCATAGAACCAATCAACTTCGTTAAATTTCCACTTATCCTTTCCGTCATACTTATATTCTTCGTCTTTCAAAAGATCAAAGAACTTTTTAGTAATTTTTTCTTTTGGTATCTCTTTATCTGCATCATATGCTTCTGCATCTTTCTTATAGTCTGGATTTATTGTTGTTGGCATTGCCTTTCTTGCCTTTAGTCCAAATACTGCTTCAAGAGTTGTGTCTTCCGTTATAATCTTCTCAAAGTCAAACTTTTCTCCTGTTGCCTTATTTCTCCAACCGAGGAATGCCTTAGTTGAATCGTCTTTAAATTTTGGATCTGTTGGCTTAGTTAATTTCTTCCCCTTTTCAACTTCTATGGTTAGTTCCTGTTTATCAATTGTTGCCCCATTAGGTAACTCAAGTTTAACAGTTGCCATCTCTCCTTTTTTTCCCTGATATGTATCTTCCGCTTTATTTGCCTTATCATCAAAGACATCTTCCTTAAGAATTTGTACAAATCTCTTTAGCATTTGACTATTTACTTGTCTAATACCCCTATCTATTTCAGATGTTGTGAGCAACTCTTCATATGAAGCCTTCTTATCCTTCCCCAATCTTTGTGCTACGTAGATTCTTGATTTAAATGCTTTAATCGTTCTTTCTGTAAGTGCATTTATTACTTCATCCAATGCTTCTTCCATTGTCTTGCCACGTTGAATTAATTGCGGAGCGTTTGAATTATATATTTGTAAAAATTCACGTTTAGTAACTACCCTCTCAAAAACGTCGTACTTAATCGTTAAGTATGGCGTAGCAGCATCTTTCTCTGGATCAACTTTAAATATTTCAGTACATGCAACTAAAGACAAACTGCATACAATAATCATAACTATTGTTGCTATAATTGATGTAATTTTATTTCTTTTCATAATTTTTCACTTGCTCACTTTTAATATATGTATATATGTATTTATTTATAATATACTGTACAACATTAAAGCAAATCAATTCAACCCTTCTTTGACAGTTATGTAAATAATTAACACCTCCCACTTTGTAAATTTTT
>CAUSLO010000051.1:0-3040 GCA_963532875.1 uncultured Clostridia bacterium
AACACCTTATTTAAGGTTTAACACCACATTTAAGGGGTTGTCGTCGAAACTTAGGTTTTATATTAAAGAGTAAAGAAAGTATTGAAATGATACAGATGTTATTAAGGAGAAAAGGGTGAAATAATATCAAAAAAACAATATCAGTTAGGTGGCACATTAGGGACATAAAACACAAATGTCCTCAAGAATGTCCCTAAGGATGTCCCCAAGAGTGTCCCTAAGAATGTCCCCAAAGATGACCTAAGAATTTTAGGAAATGTACAAACAGTGTCTCTAATAATAATGTATAAAAAAGATAAAAAACATGTGATATTAGTCTGCCGTAGTTCTCTTAGATGCACGATTCATTTTATGAGTGTATAATATAATTAACTTTTAGGAGGACATATGTTAGTAGATCCAAGACAAGAAACATTAGCACATAATTTAGTTACATATTCAATAGATATGAAGAAAGGCGAAAAAGTTCTAATTGAAGCATCGGGTTGCGATTATCAACTTGTCGCATGTTTAGTTAGAGAAGTATACAAAGGCGGTGGGTTACCTTTTGTTTCATATGAAGACAAAAGAATCAAGAGAGAACTTTTAAAAAACATAAAAGAAGAGCAACTAAACATGATGGCAGAAAGAGATGCTGCCTTTATGAACCAGATGGACTGTTATATCGGAATCAGAGGTGGGAACAACTCATATGAACTTTCTGATATTAAAGATAAGAACATGCAAATGTATGACAAGTTATATTCAATTAAAGTCCATCACAACATAAGAGTCATGAAGACTAAGTGGGTAATTTTGAGATACCCAACAGAAGGGATGAGCCAATTAGCAGGACAGAGCACAGAATCTTTTGAGGATTACTTCTTTGATGTTTGTTGTGTTGACTACAAGAAAATGTCAAAGGCGATGGATCCACTTGTTAAATTAATGAATAAAACAGACAAAGTCAGAATAGTTGCTAAAGATACAGACTTAACTTTTTCAATAAAAGATATAGGGGCAGTTAAGTGTGCTGGCAGATGCAATATACCAGATGGAGAAGTATACACAGCACCAGTAAAGGACAGCGTAAATGGAAAGATTACATACAACACGCCTTCTATTGAAAATGGATTTAGATTTGAAAATGTATCGCTTGAATTCCAAGATGGCAAGATAGTTAAGATATCAGCAAACGATACAAAAAAAGCAACAGCAATATTTGATACAGATGAGGGATCAAGATACGTAGGTGAGTTTGCAATAGGAGTAAATCCATACGTAACTCATGCAATAGGAGACATCCTATTTGATGAAAAGATTTCTGGCTCAATCCATTTCACTCCAGGAGCATGTTATGAAGATGCATATAATGGAAACACAAGTGCTGTACACTGGGATTTGGTTCTAATTCAAACTAAGGAACATGGTGGCGGAGAAATTTATTTTGATGATGTATTAATCAGAAAGAACGGAAGATTTGTATTAAAAGAACTTGAGTGCTTGAACCCTGAAAACTTGAAGTAATAAATGAGTAGTAGTTATTCAGATAAGAACTTTTCGCTTGATGCCGAACAAGAAAGGATAATTAAGTTAAATGAAAACATCTTAATAACTGGCGGAGCAGGTACAGGGAAAACCACCGCCTTAGTAAAAAAGATAGAATACTTAATTGAGAAGTGCGGAGTACAGAAAAATCAAATTTGTGTGCTCACATATTCACATAAGTCTCAGGAAGAAATTTTAAGCGAATTGAATAGCCACATAGACCCTAACAATTTAGAAGATTCGATATGGGTTTCAACGATTGATAAATTGGCAAGAGAAGTGTTTGAAAAAACTCATGGATCTCTTGTAACATCCAACGACATGATATATAAAGTTGCAAGCGACTATCTTTATGAAAACTACAATATAATCTGTTGCAACAAAACATTTTCCAATCTGATGAATTGGGAAGATGAAGAAGCGATTAAATATGAGGAAGAAGGTGGATTTAAAAAGTTTTTAGACACTCAGAACTATTTAAGCAGAAAGATCATAACTATAAAGGGCGAAAAAGTTAAGTCCAGAGCAGAACGCTTAATAGCGGACTTCTTATTTTTAAATGGAATAAACTACACGTATGAAAAACCATTATGGGTAGAAAAGCGAATTTTACAGCCAGATTTTACGATTGAAGCAAATGGAAATGAATTTATTTTTGAGTATTTTGGAGTAGAAAATAGCGATGAGTATGACCAAATAACAGAGGAAAAAAAAGAAGCGTATAGTACTTTGAATTCAAAAAAATTTATTTGTTTAGAGCATACACGGACAGAATCATTGCAAAATGAACTTATAGATTTATTAACTGAGAATGGGATTACATCTAAAGATATTAGCATTTCATCTGAAGTACGTAAGAGAAAGGCATTATTGCCGTTAACCAAATTAGCGGTTGATTGTCTTTTAGATTATATCAGTATGTATACTGATGATGGGAAAATTAGAGAATTAGAATTAGGTAGCGAAGATGACAACAAGGAGTTTGTATCATTATTGCGTCAAATTTATCACAAGTATCAAATGATTAAGTCAGAATTATCGTTCAATAACAAAATGCAATTTAGTGATCTTAACGATGTAATTAAGGACGCTAAAAGATTGTTAGATATTGATAAGTTTAAGGACATGTACGTTGATAAATTTAAATTTAGATGGTTGTTCGTTGATGAGTTTCAAGAAGTAAACAATTTGCGTCTTGAGTTTATCAAGCAAATTATCAAATTAAACAATCCGCACATTATATTATCCAAGGACAATTTACAAGATACACTTGTTAGTTTACAACGGAGTCAAGATATCGAAGACGAGATTATTCAAAAAATAGACGAAAGTAACAGGTTTGTATTTAATAACCATCACAGATGTCGTAATGAAGTATACAATGTTGCAAGATCATTTATTAAAGATAGATCGGAATATGAGATTAATGGCAAGAAAAGCATTTTTATTTGCAAATATAACCCATCTTTGACACTTGCGTAAAATTACATTAAAGAAATTTAACCCAAAACAC
>CAUSLO010000052.1:0-2710 GCA_963532875.1 uncultured Clostridia bacterium
GTGTTTTGGGTTAAATTTCTTTAATGTAATTTTACGCAAGTGTCAAAGATGGGTTCCCATTAAGTTGAATAGAATATGGATGATGAGATGTGTCTGAGTATCGAGTACTTAACCATGTGCAAAAAGGTGCAGTTTCCATCTTAATAATGTTAATTGTAATATTCCTCAATATCTTATAATTTGCGTTCACGGCATTTGCGTAATCTGTTATCTTCTTAGGCTTTAATGCTTCTTTTTTTACATCTGTATTACTATATGACTTAGCCTCACCTGCGTTCATTGTAAAAGTGTTTCTGTTCTTCAACATTGGCAGTCCTATTGAAGCAATCTGCATTTTTACCTTTATAATTTTTTCCAAATATTGCTTGATATAAGAACTGCTATATATACTACTATCTTTCTTTTCTTCATGGTAGACTGAAATATCAATTGTATTCTTTGTCCAAATTTGTCCATCTGAGCATGCTGGAAATAATTCTGTCTCTACTTCTTCAAACTTATAATACTCATTTGTACCTTGGATTACTTCATATTTAATACCTTTCTTGTATGCAAACGTACATGCTATTTCGCCATACTTTGTTGGCTCATTGAATGTTGCAACTAATGCTCTTGCGTATATTTTTGCTCCTTCAACCTCTCCCAGTTCCACTTTTGATTGTGGATACATCCCCCTATATATTGCTTCATCCTCATAATATTGAACAGATACTTCATACGTTTTTCCTGCTTGTCTAATTATTGTTTCTCCCATATACCCTGTTTGTGTTACGCCTTTCTGTGTAATTTCGTGATACATAAGTGCCCCATCATTGATTCTTAAATTTACTAATTGATATGGTGAATCCTTGAAACTTTCATATGGCAATTGGAACACTATTCGTGAATAAGATGAGTCTGGAGTTGCTGTTATCAAACTATCTGCATATCGCAATCCATCTCCACGTATAGAATTTAGATTAATAATAACTCTCGCATCTTTCTTTTTTAATTTTGGTACTAATGATAGGTTTTCTATTATTTCATACCCAGAAAATTCAAAATCATTTGATCCTCTTTGCCAACCCAAAAATTGTTCTTCGTTATCATCTTGAATTGATGGATATTCGTCATCATTAAATATATAACCATGTCGATACCTTAATGTTTTGCCATTGTTTGTAATCTCCACCGCTCCTACTATACTTGTTAAATCTATGGTCTTATTCGTATTCAATGTAATAGTTCTGATTTTTCTATTTACATAAAATTCAATAGTAATTCCTATCAACATTACATCAACATCATCATATTGTTCAATTACGTTACCAGCATACTTAAATGTTATATTTTCTTTCTCATATACGGTGTCATCAATCTTTGTTTTTATGAAGTCTAAAACTTCAGATACTTTAATCTTATCTCCATCTTTTTTATTCAGATTTGAAAGATACACAGCGTTATCAGAATTAAAGCCTACACCATAAGTATCTTGACCATAAACTTTTAATTTTATTGGTATGTTACTCGCTTTTTCCCAAACTGGATACAACTTTTTTGTTGGAGTAACAAAATCTGCTTCACCAAATACATAAGTTTCAATGTCAAATTTAGGCTTTTCTTGTGAATAATCATTTGCATAGTCTGGCTTTTCTTGTGAAAAATATTTTAATTTCGCATATGTTTCAGAATCCCAATCGTTTTGCCTATATATAACAGAAGTCGTAATAGGTTGCATCATTGCTCCAAATATTACTGTTTGTTCTGAAATAGTTGATGGATTTGATCCATCTGGCATAGCAAAACTAACCAAAACTCTTTTTCTTTTATACCGAAATATAACTGTAAAATTTATGCTCCCATCGTCAATAATATTTGCCTCTGTACTTTTCTCCTGTTTATGTTTATCCGAAGTATAATAAATTTCTGGTTTCTTCTCATACTTAATAGACTGTCTATCCCATTCGTTTTGGTTTATGAGTTTCAGACGCTCATCTCTATCTGGTGCATATATATCAAGTTTATTTATAGTAATTTTGTCGCCTTTTTTGAATTGTACGTTACGATTGACTTCTCAAGTTGTGCAAACTCTTGGTCTTTTTCGTATTCGTTTTCTTTGTCGGCGTGTTGAAATTCATATTTTACATTAACGTTTTTCTCTGTTTCATCTAATTTAAAAATAGCATATATGTATGTTGGCTTGTTAATTGCAATATCATTACCTTCGTTTACCTTAGTGTATGCCTCGTCATCAAAAGATTCAAAAAGCATATTTGAGTAACCCCACTTCTCATAATTCGCACCTGTTGTGTTTGTAATCTTATAATTGCCTTTTATCATTTCCGTTTTAATTAAGGTGTATCTGTTATTTCTAACTTCAAATGTTAATACTGGATATGGTGCTTTATTTGTTTTCTTGCTAAGTAACTCGAGATAATTTGCGTGGGTAATTGACTCATTACGTTTGTTATCTTCTGCGAGGTCGAAATCGGCATTATCTATGTTTTTAAGAATGGATTTGTACCCCCCCCCATGTGAAATTGCCGCAACGTAATAGTTTGAAAATTCAATCTTTTGATTTGTTTCTTTTTGCTCTTTTGAAAGTGCACTATATCTAAAATTGCATGCTGTTTTAAGATCATTAAATGAGTCTGCTTCATGAACTGTGGATTTTAATAAAAACTTCCCAATTTGAGCAACTATACACCCAAAATATTCACCAACTCTTTGG
>CAUSLO010000053.1:0-2687 GCA_963532875.1 uncultured Clostridia bacterium
TTGTTTACTGACTATTTAGGGGGTTCGTGAGCCTGCAAGTGTCAAAGATGAGATACGGTGATAGTGGGGGAGATAAAATATCATGGGATGAGGCATATTCCAAAATTTAATCATATGGTTCTTCATATACACTTGACCATATAATGCCACAAAATCCGAATAGCGATGATCCGCATCTAAAATATTATAAATTAGGAAATAATTTGAAACTAAAAGAGGGACACGATTTCCCACTAGAAAAAATTCATGATGGAATGGAATATGAACTATTCAAGTCTCGTATTCTGCATAGAGTAGGTAATCTTAGATTACAGGGCAGAGATGATAATTTGTCAAAAGGGAATTTGTCAAGCCAAGATTTTTGCGCAAATACACAACTAAACGAGAGGAACGAAACAATATGTAAGTTTTTTGTTGATAATGTTCTAAACATTTCTCCGCTTAGTAATAATTTTAAACCAGAAGACTTTAAAGAGAAAGGACGAAATAAAAAAATGGGGAACTTTGATTTTTCAATGTATGATTTAGACTTCGCAAAAACAAAACCCCAAAGTATTACCTTTAGGGGAGATACAACAAAAATATCCACAAATCGAGAAATTATTGAAAATATAGTAAAACACTTATTTATTGTAGATAAAAACAAAATGGTGGCACTTGCCTCTCAAGAGTGGAAACCAATACGACGGATTATTTTAGCTTCTGATAAAACGAAACTAATTCGACCATTTGAAATTATTAGCGGTCAGGTATATTTAGAAATTAATCTATCAGCAAAAGATGTTTGGGTATATTCCGCTAGACTTTTAGAAGAGTTTAATGTAGATAAAACTTCTGTATCAGTATTTTTAGGTCAATAAAAAATAAATAATTGCAACTTATAAAATTAAATATTAACAGTTCGTTTTGTAGTTTTACTAGGAATATAAGAATTTATGTTCAAATAGGTTTAATAGAAGATAGAGTCTATTTATATGTAATCATTTCCTCGCATTCTAGTGTTTACTATCTCGCCGTGGATAATGCAGTCATAAATATCAAAATCACGAAATCTAGGAACACAGGGGCGATATTAGGGCTAGTTTTAATTACTAGTCATTTCTTGGCGGTGGGTTTGTAGAGCATCCTTGATAGTGGATTTGAGGTGGGGGATGAGAAATAATTGAGCGGGGTAGATAGACGCCTATTGGAAACATTCTACTTATGTTAATTCTAATGGATAACACTTTGATGTCGTATTATTCACCTAAAAAGTAACCACTCTATTGACAAAATAAAATGGGGGGGGGTAGAATGTTTTTAATAATTTATTTTCGAGGGGAGTTTTATGAATAAAAAAATCAAGTTAGCATTGTTTATATCTTTAATTTTAGTACTATCAATGTCATTGTTTGGTTGTTCAAATGGAGCGACTACAAAGAAGATTATGACTGATGCAGATATAGAAAAAAATTTTAAAATGGAAAGAGTTGCTAATGGGTACTCAATAAAAGAATACATAGGTGTTGGAGAAAATGTAAATATCCCTACAAAATATAAAGGGTATCCAATAAATAGAATATCCGAAAGAGCATTTATGTTTAAGGAGTATATTGAAAAAGTGAATATTCCAAATTCAGTAGAAGAAATTCAATCTCATGCTTTTAATCAATGTACAAATTTAAGAGAGGTTGCATTTGGAAATGGGATAAAAATAATAGGGGCAAATGCATTTTATTATTGTAAAAATTTGAAAACTGTAACGCTAAATCAAGGATTAGAAAAGATAGGTGATGCAGCATTTGCTGGGACATCAATTTCAGAAATAATAATCCCAAGTTCAGTGAAAAGTATTGAGGGTGAGGCATTTTATAATTGCGAAAGTCTGCAACGTATCAACTGCCAGTTTTCAAGGTCATATTTAAATAATAATAAGAAATCGTTTAAAGGTCTCTTTAGGTTATATAAAGATTATGATGATGAATGGCATGAAGAAATAGATCGAAGAGTAAATTTCATCTAATAGAAAACTTTTAAGAAAAAATCTCATTTAGCGAAAAAGTCATTAATAAAAGTCTAGTAGCGTATCATCCTTGATAATGTTTTTTGATGGGTGATGTGTATAAATTGAACGGGTTAGATGTATGGTTATCATGAGTTGAGTTGTTAGGCGAATATAGTGAGGACTCTCATACTATGGCATCTAGAAATAGGTGCTATTTTATTTCCTATGAATTGATGTGTTAATTTGGATAGATTTTTGATGGGGTCATTAAAAAATCGACAGTCTCGGTTAAAGACCGATGTCATTAAGCTAGAAATTAATGGCTTTTCTTTTATTTTTCGTTTGACCATTTACTGATTATCCGCATAAGTCTCCTGTCAATATCCAATCTTGTCTCTTTGCATTCTTTCGGATATTCTCTTGCCGCCTTAAATATAAATCCCATCAGAAGTCCCGAGCCGATCGGAAATATCCGTTTCAACATGGATTCCGGAAATATAAAATGTGTCCCGTGTTCATAAGTCAATGCCTCGAAATCACAGTTGTGTGGGAGCCGTTCCAGTCTCCGCTGCATTCTTCGAATATATTTGCAGGTATCCCACAAAACGTCATCTTCCGCTCCGATACAAACCATCTTTCCGTGAATACGCAACTGGAATAAAATCAATAACAATGCCAAGCACTTTAACTGAAATAGGGGGAT